>JBKJOZ010000237.1:0-4202 GCA_046595315.1 Limisphaerales bacterium | reverse complement strand
CCGTCGTCTCGGACCCACACTTCCATTTTTTTATTCTCGTTTTGTTTTGCGGAAATCACGACTTTTCCATTCTCATTCCCGTACTTAATCGCGTTCTCAATCAAGTTCCAAAAAACCTGTTCCAGCCGGTTAAAATCCGCAAAGACGCTCAAACCGAGAGGGACTTGGTTTTCGAATGTCACGTTTTTCTCGGCGGCACGCGATCGTAAATCTTGCATCACCTTTTCCACGGCCGGATGTAATTCTACCACTTGGCGATTCAAAATAATTTGACCGGACTCTAACTTGGAAATGGTCAGCAAATCTTCGATCAGAAAGGTCAGACGGTCAGCGTGCTTCTCAATGATCGTCAAAAACTTTCCGGCCACTTCGGGATTGTCTTTCGCGCCGTCCAAGAGGGTTTCGACATAACCTTTGATCATCGAAAGTGGCGTTCGCAATTCGTGGCTGACGTTGGCCACAAATTCCTGCCGCGTGTTTTCCAACTGCTTCAATCGCGTCAAATCGTGGAAAACAAAAACCATCCCGTTTTGATTTCCATTTTCGTCCGTGATCGACGCGGCGTTGACTTGAAACCAGCGTGGTTGAATTTCCGACAATTGAATTTCAATTCCAAGGATCTGTCTTTCCTGCTTTAAGCGACCGACCAATTCGGCCAGTTGATGATTGCGAAACGCTTCGATGATGGTCTTTCCGTAAATTTCTGACGTGACGCCGAAGAGGTTTTCTAGGGCGCGATTGGCCAGTTGGATTTGCCCGGAATTATCGAGCAAAAGCAATCCCTCCACCATGCTGTTGAAAAGCGCCTTCTGCTGCGCCTCCGCCTGGCTGAATTTTTGGCCGCAGCTTTCTCTGAGCTGGGAAAATTCCTTGCCATTTTTCACCATCGCTGCGCGGAATTTAATCCTCCACAAAAAATGAACCACGAAGACCGCGATCAAAAGAAGCGCTGCAATAATCGGCCAAAACATATTGGCTATTCGGCTTTGAACCTGTAACCCACGCCGCGCACGGTATCCAAAAATTTGGCGGCTGCACCCATTTTTTCGCGCAACCGCCGCATGTGGGTGTCCACCGTCCGCGTGTCCATGGAGGTGTCATATTCCCAAACGTCACGGAGCAAGGAGTCTCTGGACTGCACGACGTCGTTGCGTTGCGCGAGGAGGGAAAGCAATTTGAATTCCGTCGCGGTCAGTTCGATTTTCTTATTTTTGAAAGTCACGGAATGACGCGGCACATCAATCAACAAATCTCCAAACTGAAATTTTTCTTTTGTCTCGGGCTTATCTTTGCGGCGCTCCAAAAGATTTTTTACGCGCAACACTAATTCACGCGGGCTGAACGGTTTGGTTAAATAATCGTCAGCGCCCAATTCCAAACCCAATACGCGATCAATTTCTGCCGCTTTGGCTGTCAGCATGATGATGGGAATCGCAGCCGTGTTCGGATCGCGTCGGAGCATTTTACAAATCTCGAAGCCATCTATTTCCGGCAACATCACATCGAGCACGATCAAGCTGGGTAAAATTGAGCGCGCCTTCGCCAAAGCTTCCGCGCCATCGGCTGCGGTTTTGGTTTGAAAACCTGCATTCTTCAAATTGAATTCGATCAACTCGACTGCGTCCGGCTCATCGTCGATAATGAGAATGGTTGGTTTCATCTTCTAATTTTTTCCGATTTGCATGATTTGGCGCGGCTTCAACAGCCATTCCAATTTCGCGCAGTGACCTACTCGCAATTCACCAACCGTCAATTTACACAGTCCGGCTTTTTTAAAACTCAACGAAAGTTTTTCGCCGCCCGTGCTCAAGAGCGAAATCAATTTGCCCAAAACAGGTTCATGCCCGACCAGTAAAATATTTTTTAACCCAGGAAAATCATTGTTGAGTTCGTCGATTAATTTACGAGCCTCCCCGCCGCTGGCTAAATTTTTTGACAAACGCAATTTGTTTGAGTCAAAAACTTCAGTGACGATTTCGGCCGTTCGCCGTGCGCGAGCAAATGGACTGCTCAGAATCAAATCAAAGTCCAGATTCATCTCGCGCATTCCTTTGGCCACGCGAAACATTTCCTTTTCACCCGCCACAGTCAGCGGACGTTTGCTGTCGTCGGAAAACCGCGCGCTGCGTTCCTCCGCCTTGGCATGTCGCAAAATGTATAGGTTCACAGCGATTACCCCCCGTGACGAATGTCCCGCGCTTCGCAAAGATAAACAACTTCCTCGGCCACATTGGTCGCGTGATCGGCGATGCGCTCCAAACTTTTTGAAATCACCATCAGATGCAAACAGCGCGTGATAGTCGTCGGGTTCTCGACCATGTAACTGGCCAATTCCCGGTGGAGCTGTTTATTCAACAAATCCACTTCTTTGTCTCGCGGAATAATGGCGCGTGCTCGGTTTGGATCGCGATGAACAAAACTATCCAGCGCGGATTTGAGCATGTCCAAAGCAATTTTCGCCATGGTGGGAATGTCCACCCAGGCTTTGAGTTGCGGCTCCTGATTCAGATCGCGGGCGCGCCTTGAAATTTTCGTAGCTTCGTCGCCAATGCGCTCCAGATTCTGGGAAATTTTCATAGTGACCGCGATGAGTCGTAAATCGCTGGCCAACGGCGCTTTGGACAAAAGGTTGATCGCCATTTCATCAATCTCGATTTCGAACCGGTCCAAAATTTCGTCGCTCTGGTCAACTTTCTGCGCCAAGTCATCATCGCGATCCACCACCGCTTTGATGGCATTGGTCACTGCGGTCTCGGCATGGCTCGCCATGGTCAACAGCCTGTTTTTCAATTCACCGAGATCTTGCTCGAAGTGTGTTTGCATAGTTTATCCAATCTTAATCTTAATCTCTCAGGCGGACAGGGCAGATGAAGATTATAATTGCGAGTAAAATTAAGAATTATCCAAATCTCCCGGTCACATAATCTTCCGTCTGTTTCTTCGCCGGATTTGTGAAGATTTTTCCCGTCGCCCCATACTCAATCAATTCGCCGATGTAAAAAAATGCGGTTCGATCCGAAATGCGCGCCGCTTGTTGCATGTTGTGCGTGACGATCACAATTGTGAATTCCTGCTTCAGTTGCAAAATTAACTCTTCGATTTTCGCGGTGGCAATTGGGTCGAGGGCTGAGGCAGGTTCATCCATCAAAATAATTTCCGGGCGAATCGCAATGGCGCGAGCAATGCACAGGCGTTGTTGCTGGCCGCCCGACAAACCGAGCGCGCTGGCCTGCAAGCGGTCTTTTACTTCGTCCCAGAGCGCCGCTTGTTGAAGGCTTTTTTCAACAATGGCATCCAAATCACTTTTGTTTTTGGTGCCGTGCAAACGCAATCCGTAGGAAATATTTTCATAAATCGATTTTGGGAAGGGGTTCGACCGTTGAAAAACCATGCCGACCCGTTTTCGCAACTCGATGACATCGATGTCGTTGCCGTAAATATTTTCACCACCGATTTTTGCCAAGCCTTCGATGCGCACGTTGTCGATGAGGTCGTTCATGCGATTGAAGCAGCGCAGTAAAGTAGATTTACCACAGCCCGAGGGACCGATAAAAGCCGTCACCACGCGCTCAGAAATATCGAAGGTGATATTTTTTAACGCCTGCGTTTTGCCGTAAAAAAGCGAAAGATTTTTCGTCTCGATCAATGGCGCGGCGACGGAGGGAGTTGGGTCGCCGGAATCTCTCGCTGTGATTTTTTGTAACGAAACTTCAGTCATACATCAGTGGAGTAAACGCATGTTCGCACGCATTCGAGCGCGCACCAGAACCGCGACGATGTTCAATGCGAAAGTTAAAACTAAAAGCGCCAAAACGGTCGCGTAAAGTAGCGGACGGGTTTGTTCAATGTTCGGAGATTGCGTGGAAAGAATAAAAACGTGATAGCCCAAATCCATGAATTGATCAGTCAACGATTTCGGCAAACTCGCCATGTAATAGGCCGCGCCGGTGAAAAGAATGGGCGCAACTTCACCCGCCGCGCGTCCGACCGCCAGAATGGTTCCGGTTAAAATTCCAGGCAACGCTTGTGGCAAAACAATCTTGAGAATGGTCTCCAATTTTGTTGCGCCCAAAGCCAGGCTCGCTTCGCGCAAACCGGACGGGATTGCTTTCAAGGATTCTTCCGTCGCCACGATTACGACCGGCAACGTCATTACCGCCAAGGTCATCGATGCCCAAATCAACGCGGGCTTTCCCCATATT
>JBKJOZ010000066.1:0-10584 GCA_046595315.1 Limisphaerales bacterium | reverse complement strand
GGTTTGGAAATATCCGGCGAAGTGATGCGGTGTCGTAAAACCGATTGTTGAGCCGCCGAAAGAATCTCAATAGTCTCAGCGCGTGAGTGAACGTCATATTGCGTTTCAGAAAATTCAATCATTGCTGCAGACCGAAGAATTGGCCTCTTTGGGTCCAGCGCCACGCTCAGGTCGCCAACCGCTCTCAATGTTGGACGAGAAACTTCGCCAGGTTTTTCTTAAAATCAAACTTCCCGAAACTTCGCAGCATTTAATCCGATCACTTATTTTGCTTTGGCACGATTACCTGGAGGAGTCGCATTCTATTTCGCAGGAGATTCACAGCGCGGATGGAAGTTTTCTGCACGGCATCCTGCATCGGCGTGAACCGGATTATGGCAATGCAAAATATTGGTTCCATCGAGTGGGGCAACATCCGTGTTTCCCAATCATTGCAACGCAAGCCCGGAAAATTCTGATCGATGCGAATGCCAGCACTCTGAAAACGCAACTGATTCGCGACGACGTTTGGGACGCATTTGCATTCGTCGATTCCTGCGAAACCTCACTGCGCAAGGGTGACGAAACCACCATCGTTCTCTTGAAACGGATTCAGGAAATTGAATTCAAAACTTTACTGGAACATTTCCTTCGTTAGTCAAAGCGCATGAACGAATTTCATATAGTGCTGCTCGCCGTGCTCCCGGTCTTCGGCGTCATGCTGGCGGGAATTTCAATGCGCAAATGGAATTGGCTGACCGAGGAAGCTGACAAAAGTTTGCTGCGCGTCACCGTCAACGTCCTCGCGCCTTGCCTGATCTTCGATTCCATTTTGCAAAATCAAGCGCTCAAACAAATTGGCAATGTGCTGCTCGCGCCTGCCGTAGGGTTTGGAACGGTCGCACTCGGAATGACCGTCGCGTATCTGCTGAAAAGAATTTCCGGTTTGCGAGAACGCACGGAGATTTCCACGTTTATCCTCTGCGTAGGACTTTACAATTACGGTTACATTTCTGTGCCGCTGGCCAACTCGCTTTTCGATCGCGAAACGGTGGGAGTTTTATTCGTCCACAATCTCGGCGTGGAGATCGCGCTCTGGACTTTAGGCCTCATGGTTTTGAGTGGAAGCGCGGCAGGCAAAGGTTGGATGAAAATTTTCAACCCCCCCGTGCTCGCTGTCATCGTCACGTTGCCACTCAATTTTCTGCAGGGTGATCAATGGATTCCTCATGCCATTCTCACCACCATTAAAATGCTTGGCGTCTGTGCGATTCCCATGGGTCTTATCCTGATCGGCGCGACGATGGCCGACCATCTGCACGAATTTCGTTCGAAATCGAGTTGGCGCGCGATCTCAGCGTTTTGCGTACTGCGCGCAGGGATTCTGCCAATTTTATTTTTATTACTGGCAAAATATCTCCCCTGCTCGCTTGAATTAAAACGAGTCATCGTCCTTCAGTCGGCAATGCCAACCGCGACTTTTACACTGGTGATGGCGCGACATTACGGCGGCGATGCGGCCACGGCTTTGCGCGCGGTAATTGCAACTTCGGTGATTGGATTAATTACGATTCCGTTCTGGATTCGTTTCGGGATGAAATTTGTAGGTTTGTGACTGCCCCAAATAACCAGAAAATCTTTCGTGAGTATTTCTCACATTGACCAAGCACCGATGAAGATCGGTTTAAGCGCGCGAGTTTCTCGCGATGAAGAACCAGTTCCCTTTCCCCTTTCGCCCTGCCCTTTTCCCCCTTTCATTGAAACGAAATTCCCGCTGCGCTTAAACCGATCCACATCGTGCCTTGCGCTCAAGTCGCAAAACGAATTGGACTGAATCACCAACCCGATCTCAACACGCAGGCGGCGATGACAATGGAGGCGGCCAGCATTGCGCCGACGATCAACAATGCTTTATCTTCACTCTCAGGCTGCGGTGGAATCACGCTGATAACCTTACCCATTTAAGAATTAAAATCAGTCGAGGTGAGCCGCGTTTTTTTTGTGGCTGAATGCCTTTAAAACTTTGTAGCGGTGAGCCGCGACACCCGTCAGGGGAAATCGGTTAGACGCGAAAACTGCTGTTCCAACTGATGGCATGTTGGAGTAATTCGACGGAATCTTTGAGGTTTAATTTTTCTTTGATGCGGGCGCGGTAGGTTTCGATCGTGCTGACATCTAGTTTTAATTGCTCGGCAATTTGGCGAGTGCTGTGGCCACGTCCAATCAGTTCAAAAACTTGAAGCTCTCGATCTGCCAACCCATCCACGGTCAGGCCGCTGCCGGCACGCGACCGGCCTGCGACTTTTGATGCGATTTGGGCGGCGGCTTGCGGGCTTAAATAAATTTCACCGCTCAATACACAACGGACTGCGAGCAGAATTTTTGTCGTCGCTTCTTGCTTGGTGATGTAACCCGAAGATCCCGCGCGGATAACACGTTCAGCATTGACGAACTCATCGTGCATCGAAACCACCAACGTGCGCAGCTTTGGATAAAGGGCGGTAATATCTTTTACCAATTCCAATCCATGAGAGTTCTTTAATGCCAGATCAACAATTACCAAATCGGGTTTGGTGATTTTGATCACCTCCAGAGCTTGGGTGCGGTCCTCTGCTTCGCCGCAAACTTCAAGGTCCGGCTCGCGGCGCAGCACCTCCGCCAATCCCTCACGCATCAAGGGATGATCATCCACTAGAACGATCTGGATAGATTTAGAACGCGCCGCGGTTTTCAATTCAGTTTTCGTGGCCATTTGGTTGTGGGTTAGTCGTTTTTTCTGAGCCGGTTCGGTGCTCGAAGATGCAAGAAACAATGGTTCCTCCATTTGGCCGTGGCTCGATCTTCAAGGCCGCACCGATCATGCGGGCCCGGTAATTCATGATGTGCAATCCCATTCCGTTCGCATGCGAAGTGGAAACGCCAATTCCTGCCCCATCGTCGATCACGGTGAGTTGAATCCTGCTGGCAGCGGCGTTGAGGCGAATCAAAATTTTCTGCGGTTTGGCATGTTTCGCCGCATTAATTGCCGCTTCCTGAGCGATGCGATAAAGATGGGTAGCCAGAGCGTGGTCGCTAATGGAAGTTGCACTGGAAGATTCGAACTCACAGATGAGATTATAGGACACGCGAATGTTGGCCGCCAACTCCTGCATTGCTGAGTGAAACCCTTCGACTTCAAGTTTCACTGGATAGAGGCCGCGCGCCAAGTTTCGGGATTGCGTGATGGCGTCGTCCACCAGTCGGGCAACTTTCTTCGCCTGATCAACGTGGGCAAGTGACTGTTTGGATAAATCTTTTTCCAATAAATTTGCCGCGAACGCGGTCCGAACCAGATGTTGGCAAAGGCCGTCGTGCAAATCCTGCCCCATCCGGCTTTGTTCGCGGTCACTGATTTCAATCAACTGTTTTTCCAAATGCCGGCGCGCCGTGATATCGCGGGATGTCCCTTCATAGTAAAGCACTGTTCCTTTCGCGTCACGAACCGCTCGCCCATTGACGCTTAACCAAAAGGCGCTGCCATCTTTCCGGTAGCGTTCTACTTCGAAATTTTGCACTGAGACGTGTATCTCACAGAGTCGCTTAAACTCATTTCTTTTTTCCGGCAAAACGTAAGTCTGCCCCTGAATGTCAGTCACGCTCTCAATCATTTCTTCAGGAGATTCGTAGCCAAATATCCGTGCCAATGCGGGATTAGCGCTCAAGTAATTGCCATCGGCAGTGGTTTGAAAAATGCCCTCGGTTGAATCCTCGAAAATGGCGCGATACTTGGCCTCGGCTTCCCGCAACTCTTCCGTCATGCGAATGCGTTGGAGAGCCCCGCTACAATGATTAGCTAGTGCTTCCAGCAGATTTAAATCTTCCTTTTGATACTGATGTGGCGTGTAGCTTTGAATGGAAAGAATTCCAACGACGCTCGCGCTCTGACGGATGAGGGCATACATCATGGATGAAGAAAGGCGGGCTTTGTCACCGAAAGGGGACGTTGCAACTGGAAGCGAGTCCCGACCATCGATTAACAAGCTGCCGTTTTCCACAACAAATCGGGTCAATGAACTGGGGGTGTCAAAGTCTTGCGAACGCATCTCACCTCTTTTGCCATCGATAATGTCATAAGTTAAGATCGGCACGATGCGATCCTGTTCCCGATCATACAAATGCACGAAGCCACAATCCCATTCGAAAAGTTCGCTCACTGTGTCAAGAATGGCCCGGGCTGCCTCCTCCGGAGAAGTGGCCGCACTCAATCGCGAAGCCATGATTGAAAAAGCCGCGTTCTTTTTTTCGGCCTGCTTGCGCTCCGTTATATCCTGAAGAATTCCCATGGAACCGATTAATCGACCCGACTCATCCAAATTGGGCACGGATACGTCAGAAATCCAACGGGTTTGTCCGTCACGGGTTGTGACGCGCAAGTCGCTTTGCCACATTTGAATCTCGCCCGCTACCATCCGCCCACCCGCCTCCTCCGGGGGAAGTCCCGCCGCCTGGCCTATCATGACGGTTTCTTGAATAATTTGTTTCCAAAGTTCGCCTCGAATTTCATGAGGCTTATATCCAATCAATTGCTCGATGCCTTCTCCCATGTACAAATATGTTCTTGTTTCATATTCGGAAACATACGGCACCGCCCCCGCCCCGGTGATTGCCTGCCGGTAAAGCTGTTCGGTTTTTCGTAAAGTTTCCTCCACGCGCTTGCGCTCGGTAATGTCGTAGGTAGTTCCTTCATAACGAAGAACTGCCCCCTGAGAGTCCCGCTCCACTCGCACATTAACACTCACCCAAATTCGACTGCCATCTTTTCGATAAAGTTCATTTTCAAATTCCTGGACTTCCCCCTTTTTTTCGAGTTGCCGCCCCAGTTCCCCGCGGGATGCAGGATCGACACAGAGTTGCTCTCCCACATTGGTAACGTTTGAAATTAATTCTTCAGGCGAGGCATACCCCAATATCCGAGCCATTGCAAAATTAGCGGCCAGAAAACGTCCTTCGGGCGTGGTCTGAAAAATTCCTTCGAGGGCATTTTCGAAAATACTTCGATAATTCGCCTCAGCCCGTCGCAATGCCTTCTCCACGTCCTTACGCTTGGTAATGTCTTCGGCAATGCCTGCTACGCGATAAATTTTCCCATCGGAGTCCAGAACAGGAAACCCACGGTCATGAATCCACCGGATGGTTCCGTCCGGTCGCACGATTCGATATTCTTCATCATATGCACCGTTGGCCTGCTTCGTGACAGCAGCGTCCATTATCCTCGCGCGATCACTTTCATGGATGGAGTCGATCCATGAATGGACATCCGCGCACGGATGCCCCCAAATCTTTTCGTAGCTGGGGCTAACGTAGAAAACTTCTTTTTTGTCCAGGTCGGTCAGCCAAAAAACTTCGTGAATCGATTCTGCCATTTGCCTAAAGCGCGCTTCGCTCAAGCGCAAATCGGCATCGCTCTTTTCAATTTGCGCCAACATCTGGTTGAACTCCTCCATGAGCACGCCGATCTCGTCATTGCTCCTTTTCGTAGCCCGCAACGAATAATCTTTCGCCAGCGTTACTTGATGGGCCACGGCCGCTAACTCTAAAACCGGCACTGAAATAATTTTCTGCAATTTAATCGACAAAATCAGTGAGACGAAAAGGGCCGCCAGAAAAGCCACCAAAGCAATGCTCGCGGCGGCCTGGAGGCGGGCCTTTTGTTCGCTGAGGTCTGAACGCAACGCGATGCTGCCAACAATGTCCTCGCCGAACTTGACCTGTCGAAATACCAACACGTAACCGCCTTCAAACCGATAGCCGGTGGGGCTGTTCGTCAGCACTGGCAATCTATCTTTACTGGCTCTAAATTCTGAAAAAACTTTTCCGTCTCGGTCGAAAAGGCAGGCGTGGACGATTCCGGGCTGCGCCTGCAATGCGGTCAGAATTTCATGCGCGGCCTCAGCATCGGAAAACGCCAGCGCCGCCGCGCTGTTGAACGCGACAATTTCCGCTTCGGTGGAAAGCTCCCGCACCAACGTTTGGCGGAACTTTCCTATTCCGTAAACCGCCATAGCGACGGTAACCAGAAGCAAAGCGATCGTACTCGTGAGCAGAATAATAAGCGTCAGCTTTCGGCGGATGGGAAGATTGGAGAGGGGAAACATTTAATTTCCTCCCTTCGGTTTCGGATCGGCGTTAATGGCTAAGGTCAACAGTTTAGAGCTCAGCTTGAGCCCATTTTCTCGTACCTTGCCTTTTCGAATCCTAAACTTTATTTCGTCTTTTTCTTTTATCAGCCAAATGAGTCCGCCTCGAAAATTAAACCGGTCAATTTCGCTGACCGTCAGGACCGGCTGTTTAGCCAACAAAGCAGAGATTTCTTCCAGATGTTCCTCTTCGGACAAACTAATGAAAAGCAAATGACAAGTTTCGAGATCCTTCAATTGTTTGAACCGTTTAATTTCAATTTTTCGACCGTGAATGTTTTTGTCCCTCATCGCGTCCTCCAGCAATCGTCCAAACGGATCTTTTCCGAGAACCCCAATTTTTAAGGGCGCTTTTTCCGAGGCAAATGCATTGGTCGGCCACTCGGTCAGAACAGCGAAATTGAAAAGAAAAGCCGCTTTAATTTTATATTCCGGAGCAGCCAACGTCTGAGCCGGTACGCTCTGCAAGGTCGCGCCAAATAACAGGGCGAGAACGAACCAACGCATTGAAAGGAGTTTGTAGATCAAAATCTGCACGTCAATTTTCCGTAAAAGCCCCGGGGAATTTCCCAGGCGTCCTGGCGGACCGTCGCCACCCCGCCAAATTCTGGATGTCTATCGTCTAAAAGATTTTGTCCGACCACCGCGATTTCCCAGTTGGGCGAAGGCTTCCAAGCGAGACGAACATCCAGCGCGATGTAGCTGGGAACCTGAAATCCAGGAATGGAATCGACGTAACGAACCACGCAATCCAGCTCCGTATTTTTCGGGAGGTTCATCACCGAGCGGAAGGCCACCTGATTATGCGGGCTCTCTTTTTCCGCAAACTCTGCCGATACCTCTTTGCTGTGTGGTGCGTGCAATTGAATTTGAAGATAGGTGTAACTGGCATCGAATCGCCACCAATCCGTCGCCTGCCAGCGCGCGGATAATTCCGCACCGTAAGTTTCACCGTGCGCTTTGTTCCGCACCTCAAATGGAAAGACGATGTGCGTAGGCGGTGGATTGGTTTCGGTAAACGGGTCACGCGGTTCAAAGGTCGCGAAATTTTTGTAAACATTGTAAAACGTGGCGAGATCCACCGACACCCGCTCGATCGGTTGAATGCGATATCCCAGTTCATAAGCCAGCACATCTTCGGATTCAACACGTCCTCGCATATCGGCAGCGAAAACCGTTGGAGGCGTCCCGGGCACGACCAGAAAATCCGCGCGCACATCGTGCTCAGAGCGCGACGGCGTTCGCACCGCCCTCGAAGCTGATGCCCAAACCGTGTGCTTTTCGTGAGGAGTCCAGAGCAATCGGATGTTCGGCTGAACTTCCCAACCCGAAAAATAATGATGCTCTACTTTTGTCCCGAGGGTCAGGCGCAGCAAATCGGGTAACAATGAAATGTCGTCTTGAATAAACAGGCTTGGCAAATTCACCGTGCGGCTTTCCGGTCTGAATCTGCCATTGGTCGTTGCTTCCAGATGATCGTTAATCAGCCGATCGCCCGCGCCGACGATAAACTCCTGCCGTTCTCCCAAACCAAATCGATGCTGCAAATTCACGTCAAACGTTTGAATGATTTGAAGCGCTCCTGGATTGCGCTCAAAACGATCGTAATAAACCTGAAGCTCTGACTGATCTTCGTCCGCGTATTCGTGCGTCCAACGTCCTAATAAATTGCCGCCCAAAAAATCTGTCTCAAGGGCCTGTTTGTTTTCGGTCCCGCTATAAATATCACCCTGCAACGTGAAAAGATTTTGGCCGATTGGCTCCCAGTCCATGCGAAATCCACCCTGCCCTTTTCGCCAGTCGTCGTTTGCGGAATGACCGTCTGCCAGGTCAAACTCCCCTCGCTCCAGATAATTCGCATAAACCCGATACGAAACCGTCTCGGATTTGCCGCCGTAACGAATGCTGCCGAAAGCGCGCTCCAAAGTTCCGCCACCGGCTTCCGCGTAAAATCCCTGCGTCTCTTTCGCACTCTTGGTGATGATGTTGATCACGCCATTCACCGCATTGGCACCCCATAACGTTCCGCCCGGCCCGCGCACCACTTCAATGCGATCCACATCGGCCAGCAACGTATCGACCGTGTCCCAGTTGACCCCGGAATTAAGCGGGGTGTAAACGCTCCGACCGTCCACCAGCACGAGAAGTTTATTGGCATACAACCCGCCAAAGCCGCGCGCGCTGATCGCCCATTCATGCGAACCTAATCGTGCCACTTGCATTCCGGGCGCCAACCGCAACGCCTCTGCGATCGTCGTATAACCAGAGCGCCGGATGTCCTCGCCGCTCACCACATAAACGGCTGAGGCTGACTCAAAAAGTGATTCTGGTTTCTTGGAAACGGTCGTTACCTTCACGTTGACCAATTCCTCAAACGGTAACCGCGTGAGATCTGTAGCCGGTGAATCCAGCGGTTGAATTTCCAATGCTCTGGCAAAAGGGTTCCAGAATGTGAATGCCGCGATCAACCATAGCAAACCAACGAGACGTCGCCACGCTCGTCGCCATTGCCCTAATTGTCCCGTCCCGAGGTTGCTTGTGTCCATAAGGGGTTTCGCGACCATAAGAATTATTCAACTTGGCTGTCGAGAATTTTCCTTGGCGAACTTCCCCGCGTTGCGTGACAATTTTCTTATGGCGCTTTTTTTCGACACCCATGCTCACCTCGATTACCCGGAGTTCGCCGCCGAATTGCCGCAACTCATCGAACGCGCCCATGCTGTCGGCATCACCAAAATGATTTCCATTGGGACCGATTTGGAAAGCAGCGCGCGCGCGATTCAACTCGCCGAAACTTACGATTCCATTTTCGCCGTGGTGGGCTGGCATCCCACCAATGCGCTGGAAGCGCCGGACGATTTACGCGAACCACTGCGCCAATTGGCGGCGCATCCCAAGGTCGTCGCCATCGGCGAAACTGGTTTGGATTATCACCATTTGCCGAGTGAGAAACCGGAGTTCACCACGAGCGATGATGAAGCTTACAAAAAAAAGCAGGCGCAAATTTTCCATCAACAAATGGAAGTCGCCGCTGAATTCGGATTGAACTGCGTCATTCATCAACGCAAATCCTTCGACGACACGATTGCCCAAATGCAACCGTTCGTCGGACGTGTGCGCGGCGTTTTTCATTGTTTCGCCGACGACGCTGCCGCGATGCGTCGCGTGATCGCAATGGATTCGCTCGTCAGTTTCACCGGCATTTTGACTTTTAAAAATGGTCAGAACATTCGCGACACCCTCGCCGCCACGCCGCTGGACAAGTTCATGTTGGAAACCGATTGCCCATATCTCGCGCCCATGCCGTATCGCGGCAAACGTTGCGAACCGGCCTACGTCAAAGAAATCTCCGCAGTCGCCGCGCAGGTCAAAAATTGTTCGCTCGAAGATTTGAGCAAAGCCACTTGCGACACCGCGCGGCAGTTTTTTAAAAAGCTGGGTTGAACCAAAAACGGGTTGTTTTGAGCAAATTGGCCTTTTTCCCCAACTTTCGACGGAATTGACGACAAATCCCTACGAATCTGCTCAAAAAGCCCTCTTTTCGATCAAAAACGTCACTTTTCCGACTCACAAAATGATTTTGTGAGTCGAGAAAACCCTTTTGTGAGTTGCCGGAAGCGTTTTGTGAGTCGCCGGAAGGGCTAGGTCAGTTGACGGAAGCGTTGGGTCGATCAACTAAATCGTGGGGCAAATCACCGGAATCGTTGGGTGAGTCGCCGGAAGGGCTGGGTCGATCAACGCAAGAGCTGGGGCAACTGATAAAACCTTTGGCGCGATCAACAATAGCCTTGGCGAAATCACCGGAAGCATTAAGTCAGTCAACCGAAGCGCTGGGTTGATCGACGCGATAACGGGGTCAGTCAACGGAAGAGCTGGGTTGATCGACGAAAGCGTTAGCGCAATCAACAAAAGCGTTGGGCAAATCACCGAGAGGCTTAGCTCATCGACGAAATCACGGGGTCGATTAACAAAACTAGGAGCGCGATCAACCAAACTGCGATCCAAGTTGACGAAACCGAGGACGCGATCAATCCCCTCTTTCTCTCGGTGACTTTCGTGCTTCTGTGGCAAACCCCAAACCCGTCCTAACGCCCCAATCCCAAAACTTCTTTGCAATATTTGATGCTCCGCTCGATCTCGCCCTTTTGGTATTCCTGCTCTGCTTCGTTGTTGGCTGATTTGTGCGGCTCACGCGCTTTCCCTTTTTTGGCGAGCGCGAGAAATTTTGCAAAGTCTTGCGCCTTCGCCTTCGGCCACACTTTCCAGAAATCATCTTTGAGAAATGGAATTTCGCGATTGAAACCGGAAATGGTTTCGATGTGCACCGGCACACCCGGACACACTTCGGCGAACCGTTTGAAATACGTTTTCAAATCCGTGTTCCCCTCGCCCATCGCCGTCCATTGCACGGTTGCGCCATTTTCGGATT
>JBKJOZ010000363.1:0-12404 GCA_046595315.1 Limisphaerales bacterium | reverse complement strand
GGGCTGAACGAATCGGTTTTTCCCGCCTCGCCAAAATCTAAAAGTTTACTGACCGAGGCCGACCACGATGAACTCGCGGAAAACGAAATTTTATTGGGGCTCGATCGCTTGGAATCTCTCGGTCGCGAACGTTTTTACGGCTACATCGCTTGCACTCGCGCGCGGGAACGGCTGGTTCTCACTTGCGCCGCGCAAGACAGCAATGGCCGGGCGCAAAATCCATCGCCGTTTTTTTCATTGCTCCACCAGCTTTTTCCCACGTTGCAGCGGGAAATGGTTTCTGCGCAAAGCAAATGGTTTGAAAGCGTGCATCGCAGCGAAATGATCGCGCCGCTGATTCGCGCTCAAGCCCCTGGTCACAAATGCGATCAGCTGAGTGCATTGGCCAGCACGTCTGTCCTCGATTCTTTGCGCGCGCCGCTGGAACATTTTTCGTCGTTGCCAAAAACCGAGACGCTTTCGCGCGAAATGGCCGAGCAACTTTACGGCGCGACACTCAAAACGTCCGTCAGCGCGCTCGAACAATTCGCCGCGTGTCCATTTCGGTTTTTTGTGAGCGCTGGTTTGCGTGCACAGGAGCGAAAAGTTTTTGAAGTAGATGTGCGTGAGAAAGGAAGTTTTCAACACGCCATCTTGGCCAAATTTCACGAACAATTGCGCGACGAAGGCAAACGCTGGCGCGACATTTCCACCAGCGACGCCAGAAAAAAAATCGCGTCCATCGGTGCGGAATTGAAAATTACTTTTCACGACGGATTGTTTGGCGGCGATGCGCAAAGCGAATTTTCGGCGCGCAGTATGATCGAATCGTTGCAGGATTTTGTCGAAGCGACGGTCGGCTGGATGGCTCAATACGAATTTGATCCGCACGTCGTGGAAATGGGATTTGGCGCTGCGGAAAAATCATTACCCGCGTGGGAAATCGATTTGGCCGACGGCCACAAATTGGCGTTTCGTGGCATTGTTGATCGCGTGGACATTTGCCGTTTGCCGGGTGGCGAAGAGGCGTTCGCCGTGATTATCGATTACAAATCGAGCGCGAAACAGCTTGATCCGATTTTTCTGGCGCACGGCGTGCAACTCCAGCTTCCCGCGTATCTCGCGCTCCTGCGTCGCTTGCCCGATGCGGAAAAGATTTTCGGAGTCAAACGCCTGATTCCCGCCGGAGTTTTTTACATCAACTTGCGCGGGGAATTTAGCGGGGGCAAAACGCGTGACGAAGTTTTGGATGGAATGGAGCAATCCCGTCGAATGGCCTTTCAACATTCTGGCCGATTCGATGTGGCGGCACTTTCCAAGCTCGACAATCGAAATGAAAAATCAGGCACGCAATTCAACTATCGGCTGACCAAAAACAACGAGCCGCACGGCGCGAGCAAAGAAATTATGCGGCCGGAAAATTTCACAAAATTGCTCGACGACGTGGAACAACACCTCGCTCGCATGGGAGGGGAAATTTTCTCCGGAGTTGTGAAAATTGATCCGTATCAAAAAGGTAAAGTCCGGGCGTGCGAGCAATGTGATTACGTGGCGGTTTGCCGAATTGATCCGTGGACGCACGACTATCGCGTTCTCAAAAAATAGTTTCGCCCACTCACTTACCCGCCCGTCTATTACACACAATCGATAGCGAGCGAGCAGGGAGTGGGCAAAATTGGTTAGCTGGTGGCAAAGTGCCGCACCCAATTTCCCGGCTGCGTTTTGCTGATCCAAAAAGATTCGCCGACGCCAATGACCGGCGGGTTTCGTTCCCACGCTGCGACCGAGAACGGATAAAGAGTATATTTCTGCTGGTCCCGGTCGAAAACATGAACCACGTCGCCTTCGGCAATTGGAAATCCGAGATCGCTATTTAAACGGCCCGGTTGCGGCACGAGCGAACTGCGGATCGACATGCCAGCGGGAATTGGATTCAACAATCGGCCTTGGCTGACATCGCCAACGAAATTCAATGTTTTGAAATCCGTGGTGGGATTGAAAAAAATCGCGCCTTCGCCCGGAATTAGTTTTTCGTTCGGATTACTCCATTGCCCGTTTTTGACGGAGTTATTGGTGAGCCGAAATAAGCTGGTGTCGAATTTGCAAAGCGTGGTGCCATCGGGCAGTTCAGGAAAAATACTGGAAACGCAGTTGGATGGAGCATTGAATGGATTGCAAATCATGGAGAAACCCGGAGGCAAAGAAACGCTTGCATAACCAATGATATTTTTGGAAATCAATTCTCCACAGAGTGCGCGATAAAATCGAAAACTGAATTTTGATGCGTCGGAATCCAAATGATCCACCGTTTCGCCAGCCGCAGTGCCCACACCAACCTGATTCCAATTTTTCATGTCGGAGGAGGCTTGGATTTCGTAAGGAACTCCGGCGGTCACGCCCACTTGAAATTGAAACGGGCCATGCGGAAATCGTTTTGCCGAAGCGAGCGTTGGGGCCGACGCGACCGCAATTTTATTTCTGTGGATAAAATTGGTGATGAATCCACCCCACTGTACCGATGTTGTCGTGTTAGTCATATTGAATCGGTGAAAGCGTCATAATGTTGGACAAAACCGCTTCCCTTTCTATCTTCCAAAACATATAGCAGCGCATGTGCCACCCTCGTTTTTCGCGAGATGAGAAAAATGCGCATTTTTATTTCTCAATTTTGCGATGAGCGCGCCGACGCCTAACCAACAAAAAGCGGTTGATTCGACAGGAAATATTCTGGTCGTCGCAGGCGCGGGTGCGGGAAAAACTCGAACGCTCGTTCAGCGCTGTGTCGCGTTTCTGCTCGACGAAAAATCGCCCGGCTCTATCGACCAAGTCTTGATGGTCACCTTCACCGAAGCCGCCGCCGCCGAAATGCGAAAGCGCATTCGCGACACGCTCGAAAAAAAATTGCAGGAACTCCCGGAAAATTTGCATCTCGCGGAGCAATTGGCCCTGCTCGACAGCGCGCGCATCTGCACGCTGCACAGTTTTTGTTTACAGCTCGTGCGCGAACATTTTTTCGAGTTGGGCTTGGATCCTCAAATCAATGTCCTGCCCGATGAGCAGAGCCAACTTTTGGCGCGCGAAGTTCTCGATGGTTTGATGCAGGAAATTTACGACGGCAAAAATTCCATTGCTGAGCCAGTGCAGCGTCTCGTTTCTGAGCAGGGGCGTGGCTGGGACAAGCCGGTCCGCGATTTAGTCAAACGCGTTCACGCTTACACCCAAACGTTGCCTGATCCCGAGGGCTGGTTCTGCGAACAACTGGAATGTTTCGCGCAACCCGAGCCAACGCAGTGGACGCATTGGCTTCTCGATGAACTGGCGCGCTGGAAAAATTGGTGGTTGCCGGTCCTCCACGCGCAGGAAAAAGAAAATGTCGTCGCGCAACGCTGCGGTGTCGCACTCGCACGCTTGACCGAGCCAATCGAACGCGCCGATGCCGCCGCCGCTTGTGGAGAAATTTTAGCCGCCGATGGGCAGTGGCCGACTGGAAAAAAGGGGCGATTCAAAGAACCCATTAAAAAGATGTTCGACGAAGCGGAATTTTTCCATTCACTCTGCGTTTTTCGCAACGGAATCGATCCGCTCGCTCAAGATTGGAATTGGGCCAAGCCACAAGTCGTCGCCCTCTTGCAACTCGCGCAGCAGTTCACCCGAAAATTTAGCGAAGCCAAACGCGAAAGTGCTGCGCTTGATTTTCACGATCTGGAACAATTCGCGCTCGAGCTTTTGTGGGACAGGAAAGCCGGGCGGCCCACCGCAATCGCCGAGCGCTGGCAGAAGCAATTTGAAGTCGTGCTGGTGGATGAATATCAGGACATCAACGCCGCGCAGGACACGATTTTGAAGGCGGTCGCTCGTGAAGGATGTGGAGCGAACCGGTTTTTAGTCGGCGACGTTAAACAAAGCATTTATCGATTTCGCCTCGCCAACCCGCGAATCTTTTTGGGCTACGAACAGCTCTGGAATAATCCAAACGCAGGCGTGGTTATCCCGCTTTCCGATAATTTTCGCAGTCACGAAGCGATTTTGAATTTCGTCAATCCGCTCTTTGCGACATTGATGAAAAAAGAAATCGGTGGAGTCGAATATGACGACGCCGCCGAACTTAATTTTGGAAATCGCGTGGGGCGAGAAGCGTTGACGGTCGCGGCTGACGCCTCGCCGCGAATCGAACTTCACCTGCGCATCACTGGCGCGGACGACGAAGAATCCGCCGCCGATTTAGACGCTCTTTCTGCCACGGAAAAAGAAGCGCGCGTGATCGCGTTGCGACTGCTCGAACTGAAAAATAAATGCTCGCTCATTTGGAAAGAGGGCAAATCACAACCGGCGCAATGGAGCGACATGGTGATTTTGCTGCGTTCGCCGCGTAACAAAGCCGAGGCATTCGCCAAAGAATTTGCGCGCCTCGGAATTCCGCTGACCACCGCGCGCAGCGGTTTTTACAAGACGCAAGAGGTCGCTGATATTTTAAATTTACTGCGGCTCCTTGACAATCCGCTCCAAGATTTGCCGCTGCTCGCCGTGTTGCGTTCGCCGTTTGTGGGAATGTCACTCGACGAGATGGCGACCATCCGCATCGCCAGTCGGCAAACGCCAATCTGGACGGCCCTGCTCCGCTGGCACGAAATAAATTCAAAATCAAAAGAACCGCTTGCGCCCGAAACGACGCGTCTTTTTTCAAAAGCCGAAAAATTGATCGAGCAATTTGCGCGATGGCGCTCGGCAAAAAAACAATCATCGCTCTCGCATCTGGTCGAAACGTGCCTCGACGAAACGCATTATCCCGACTGGCTTTTGGCGCAGCCGCGTGGTGAACAACGCCGCGCCAACCTGGAGCGCCTTCTCGAACTGACGCGACAATTTGATTCGTTGCAAGGCCTTGGGCTTTTTCGTTTCATCCGTTTCATCGAAGCGCAAGAAGAAGCCGAAATCGATTTGGAACCGGCTGGCGGCGTCACCGGCGATGCCGTCCGATTGATGAGCATTCACCAGAGCAAAGGTTTGGAATTTCCCATCGTCGTCGTGGCGGATCTGGGCAAAACCTTCAATTTTTCTGACACAAAAGAAAAAGTCATTTTGGACGAATTTTTTGGCGTTTGTCCGCAAGTCATGCCTCCGGGAACGCGCCAGACTTATCCGAGTTTGCCGTATTGGCTGGCGCAACGGCGGCAAAAAATCGAAACGCTCGGCGAAGAGCTGCGATTGCTTTATGTCGCCACGACCCGCGCCGCCGATCGGCTGATTTTATCCGGCACCGCGAGCCACAAGGCGATCTCTGAAAAATGGCCCGAACGTGCGGCGCGCGGACTCGATGTTCAGGAAATTTCCGACGCAAAAAACTATCTCGATTGGATCGGTCCATGGCTCGCGCAAGCCAATGTTTCGCTTACGGAATCGGGAGAAAATTCCCTGCTGAATTGGACGATTTATTCTGAAAACGACGCGCGGCTTTCCATCGAACCCGGCGAAACTCAAAATTCTATTTCTGCGCAGGACGAGACGGTTTTACCGGAAATTTTGCATGAACTCGAATCGCGGATCGCTTGGAGCTATGAATTTTCGGGGGCGATCAAAGAACCGGCCAAGACTTCGGTTTCGGCCCTGCGACGTCGCGCCAACGATCTGGAAGACGAGGCGCAACCGCTGTTCCGATTTCGTAAACCGGCCAAAAAATCCAGCGGTAAAATTTCCGCAGCAGAAATTGGCACCGCGCACCACACATTTTTGGAATTCGTGTCGTTAGAAAAAGTCCGCAGCGAGACCGATTTGAAATCCGAAGCGGAACGGATGGCGCAACGTGGAATTTTGAGCGCGCCAGAGATTGCCGAGATGGATTTCGCCGCGCTCGCCAGTTTTTGGAATTCTGAAATTGGCGCAAAAATTTTAGAAAAGTCCAACGAGCTTCGCCGCGAGCATCCCTTCACTTCGCGGCTCAATGCCGACGATTTTGAAAAACTGAATTTCGTAAAACTTGCGTCGATTTCGGCGGGAGAATTCGTCGTGCTGCAAGGCGTGATCGATCTGGCCGTGATTTTGCCGGAGGAAATTTGGCTGCTGGATTTCAAGACCGACCAAATTAAAGAAGCGAAAGTGGACGAGCGCGTGGGGCATTATCTCCCGCAAGTCGCGCTGTATTCCGATGCGATGGGAAAAATCTACAATCGGCCGGTGACCCAGCGCTGGCTGCATTTTCTCGCTCTGAAAAAAACGGTCACGGTCGCGGTGGATTAGAAAAGTGATTTTTGCGCGGTGACTTCGGGAACTTCGTCCACGGTTGGCGCTTTCGACTCTTCGATTGCGGCTAAATTTTCAGTCGGCTTGGAAGAATGCAACCGAACCAGCGCGCGACGAACGACGCGGCCTTGGTAGGAATAACCGACCGCGAGAGTTTCTCCGATCTGCGCTCCGTTTTCAGCCTTGGCTTCACCTTCGGAAAGCTGATGGAATTTTTCGTCAAACGCGGTTTGCCCATTCGCGGAATGACAAGTCAATCCGATGCGCCGAACAACATCGCGGCAAACGGTTTGGAAATTGCCAATCTGTTCGATGATGGCGGGTTTTCCGGAGCGAACGGCGGCTTGATGCAGAGCAAAAACCTGATCCAAAATGTGGGTGACGACTTGGATCCAATCCACTTCGGTGCGGCGTAATTTTTCGACTTCCAAACGGAGATAAGCTTTTTCGTTGTCGTTGGCAGTTTGGATAAATTTGGCGAAGGCGTGGCTTTCATCGGCCATTTTCTCGGCGATTTCCTTGGATTTGCCGACGGTTTGGACGGACTTTTCGAGAGCAGTGTCGAGGTAGTTGGTGGCGCTGCTGATTTGGGCTGCGACGGCTTCCAGATTTTTAATTTGTCCCACGGTAGTCGCGAGATTTTCCGATTCAGCCAATTTTAACGCAGCGGCATTCCGGCGTAAAAACGGCGTGACGAGACTCCAGGCTCCGGCGGCGGTGCAGACGATCAAGGCAAGGGCCTCCCAAAGTTCAAGCGGCTTGTGCGCATGAGAAAAAATTACGGTGGCCAGTCCGAGGAAAAGAAAATCAACAATAACGAAAGGCCAAATGGCCAGATTGGTTGCGGAGCGATCAGTCATGGCGGGAGAGTAAAGTTCGCGGTTTAAAGTGCAAAGTTCAAAGTTGATCGGAGCGTTTAATGCGGTTCGTTGACACTCGTTTTTCCAAACCTTACGCTGCGGCTGAATATGAATTTATTGCAGGATTCGTTGATTGAATTGATCCGGCGCACCTCGGCGGAAATCCCGGACGATGTGCATGAAGCGATTGTTCAATCGTTGGAGAATGAGAAAAAAGGGACGATTGCCGAAGCGGCGATGAAAATCATCGAGCGCAATATCGAGCTGGCGAAACAGAAATCGCAGCCGATTTGTCAGGATACCGGCAGCATTATTTTTTACGTCGATTGCCCCGTCGGCTTTGATCAAATCGCGTTTGAAGAAACGGCGCGGGACGCGGTTCGACTTGCCACGAAAAAAGGATTTTTGCGCCAAAACTCAGTGGATTCGTTGACGGGAAAAAACGACGGAACAAACTTGGGGCCGGGTTCGCCCGCGATTCATTTTCATCAGCATCGTTCGCCGGAAGTGGCGGTGCGATTGGTTTTGAAGGGCGGCGGCTGTGAAAATGTGGGCGCGCAATATTCGTTGCCTAACGAAAAACTCAAAGCCAACCGTGACCTAGACGGCTGTCGAAAAGTGATTTTGGATGCAGTCTTGCAAGCGCAGGGCAAAGGCTGTGGTCCGGGGATTTTAGGGGTTTGCATCGGCGGAGATCGAGCGACCGGTTACGAATTTTCCAAACAACAATTTCTGCGAAGAATCCCGGATCGAAATTCAAATCCGGGGCTGGACGCACTGGAGCAGGACATTGTGAAGACGGCAAACGAATTGGGGATCGGGCCGATGGGTTTTGGCGGGAAAACGACGCTGCTTGGCGCGAAAATTGGGGTGGCGAATCGATTGCCCGCGTCGTTTTTCGTGAGTGTGAGCTACATGTGCTGGGCGTATCGCCGGCAAGGGGTTGAAATTTCAGCCGCAGGAAAAATTGAGAAGTGGTTGTATTGAAAGTTATGATCGAACTGAGGACCCCTTTTACCAAAGAAAAGATTGCGGCTCTAAAAGTCGGCGATGCCGTGGAAATCACTGGGACACTGTTTACCGGTCGCGATGCGGTTCACAAATATCTGCATGAGGGCGGAAAGTTGCCAGAAGGGGTTAATCTTCAAAACGGCATCATTTATCATTGCGGACCGGTGGTGATGAAGGATGAACAGGGCAACTGGAAAGTCACTGCGGCCGGGCCGACCACTTCGATTCGTGAAGAGCCGTATCAAGGTGAAATCATCAAAGAATTTGGGCTTCGTGGCGTCATCGGGAAAGGTGGAATGGGCGTTCGGACGCTAGCCGCTTGCAAAGAGCATGGATGTGTCTATCTACACGCGATTGGAGGAGCGGCGCAGGTGTTGGCTGAATGTATTAAACGGGTACGAAATGTCTATTTACTGGAGCAGTTCGGTTCGCCGGAGGCGATCTGGGAACTCGAAGTCGAAAAATTTCCGGTGGTGGTAACAATGGATGCCCACGGCCACTCCTTGCACGAGGAGATTTTTGCTCAAAGCCAATCGGCGTTAGCAGCCCGACTATAACGTCAGAGTTCTTCTTCTTTTTCCGGTAAGAGGGCGAGTTAAAAATAGATGGCAACCGACTTGCTACTTGGTTTCGGACGGTTTGTGAAAACTGCTCGTTGCCATGAAGATCAACCCATCTAACCGAAACGCTTTTACTCTCATTGAAGTGGTCGTCGCCATGCTGATCTGCGGAATTGTTTTCGTTTCGCTGTATGCCGGGTTGTCGCAGGGGTTTAAGGTAACACAAATTTCGCGCGAAAATTTGCGGGCAACACAGGTGATGATTGAGCGGTTAGAGTCCATTCGCCTCAATACCTTTGACCAGTTGAACACCGCTGGCTTTGTTCCCACCCAAGCAATTCCAGAGCCTTATTATTCGGTCGGCACTACCAACAACGGCGGATTCAATTATTCTGTGACGGTGGCGGTTTCCAATGCGCCGATGACCACCACTTACAGCGATGATTTAAGGCTGGTGAATGTGAAAGTGACTTGGACATCGGGTGGCGTTTTCAGAACTCGGCAAATGAGTACCTTAATTGCTCGCAATGGACTTCAAGCCTACATCTACTAAAAAATCCGCGCGGCTAAAGCTGGCGGGAATGACATTGGTCGAAATCATGGTGGCCATGGGCATAGGCGGCGTGATCCTGGCTGTGGTTGGGTCGCTGTCCTTATGGAGTGGAAAGGGCTTCGCTGCCATGGCGAACTACGCAGAATTGGACGCCGCCAGTCGCAATGCTCTGGATCAGATAACCCGGGACATCCGCCAGGTCCAAGGCTTGAATACCTACACCGACACCTCAACTGTTAAGGAGCTCGCGCTCATCGATTCTGACGGACAACCCCTTTACTTCAGATACAACAAGGTTGGCAAAACGTTGACCCGGGTGAAAAGCGGTGAATCGTTTACTCTTCTTCGCGATTGCACCATGCTCAATTTCAATCTTTATCAGCGCAATAACGTCTCCAACACCTTTAACCAATATTTAGTTGCCACCGGCACCAACGCCTCTCTTACGTGCAAGGTTGTCCAGATTGATTGGATTTGTTCCCGAAGGCTTTTACCCACCGAGCTGATCAATTCCGAAAGTGTCCAAACCGCTAAAATCGTCATTCGTCATCATTAACCATATGAAAACCAAACCAACATCAGGTCAAAGCGGCAGTGTCCTTATGGCCACGCTAGTCATTTCCGGGATACTGGGATTTACATTAGCCAGCTATCTCACCATGGTGGGAACCCAGAACCGGTCGGTCGTGCGGTCCCAAACCTGGAACACCTCGATTCCAATCGCGGAAGCGGGCGTTGAGGAAGCAATTATGCACCTCAATAAAAATTGTTTATGGAGTGATATTACGCGTGCGGCGGTCAACTGGAACGCCGATGGCTGGCAGACGGTCAGTAATGGCTATCAAATGACCCGTTATTTGGGTGAAAATCACTACGTTGTCACCATTGCCACGGCTGCGCCTAATTCTGAAATGAGCCCCGCCATTCTTTCCGAAGGGTATGTGCCTGCCATCCTGGCGCAGAATACACCGCAGACTTTCTTCGCCGCAGTGGGAACGGCTAACACAACTACAACCACCGATCCTCAATCCGTGGGGCGCAAGGTGCGGGTCACCACCAGTCGTGACGGCCTTATGACCGGCGCGATGATAGCTAAAAATTCGATAGATTTTAGCGGTCAGAATGTCGAGACCGACAGCTTTGATTCCGAGAACCCTTCCTATAGCACACTTGGACAATACGATTATTTGAAGCGGAGAGCCAACGGGGACGTAGCGGTTAACTATGGAGTTTACAACACATTGAGCATTGGTAACGCAAATATCTTCGGTTCAATTGCCGTGGGTCCGGGCGGCAGTATCGCTATCGGTCCGGGCGGCCAGGTGGGTGACTTCGCCTGGAATGCCACCCACAACGGAATCGAGCCCGGTCATTCCCGTGACGACATGAATGTTAGCTTTCCCAACGTGCTGGTCCCCTTCACCGGCGGTTGGTCTGCGCCCACCGGGCGTACGGTGACAAACAATGTGATCACTTCAATCAGAACCACCAACACGAGCTCAACCTATCCGAGTGGCTCCGGCATTATTTACACGAACACGGTCACGACAACCACGGCCTCTTATCCCACCAGTGGAACTTATTTGGGTTCGGTGAATACCAACACCTCTTACACGACTAGCTCAAACTACCCGTCTAGCGGAACCTACCTTGGCGTCATTGCCACTAACACCACCTCCCTCACCGGTTCCAATGCTCCCGCTGGCGGCACATATATCGGCACCGTGATCACCAATTCGGTCGCTGTCACCAGCGTCAGCTACCCGAGCGCTCCTTATGGGCCGGTGGCCACCAACACCACCTACACGACCACTAGCACCGCACCGGCTTCGGGAACCTACGTGGGGACGGTCACCATCAATCGGCGTGGTAACGGGTCGATCAGAGATTATTCTTACAATCAAATCACCGGTTACAATTACAGGAAAATTACCGGCTATACCTGGGAAAAAGTAACCGGGTACAGCTTCTATCAAATTACCGGCTACACCGTTGCTCGCATCGTTGGCTACAGTCTGGTCACCAGCACCTACACGACTAACAACACGGTTGCATACTACGACTATGTTTTTGATTCCGGCCTTTACAAATGTTCCACGATCGACGGGAAGATTTTGGTCCTCGGCGACGCGATTGTTTACGTCACGGGCGACTTCAGTTTGACCGGCAACGAAGGTGTACAAATTAATCCCGGTGCCCGCCTGCGCCTTTACATGGGCGGTTCTGACGCCAAGATTTCGGGTAATGGCGTGGTCAACGCAACGGGGAATGCCGATAACTTCTGGTATTTCGGTTTGCCCACCAACACCTCGCTGGAATTCAGTGGCAACGGCACCTTTACCGGTGTGGTTTATGCCCCTCAAGCCAATTTCGATCTCGGGGGCGGCGGGACGGGCGACCAGGATTTTATCGGGGCCAGCATGACCAAAACGGTGAGGATGCACGGCCATTTCCACTTTCATTATGACGAAGCACTGGCCCGGAAGGGGGCCTCGCGTGGTTACGTTATTGAATCGTGGGACGAAGTTCGTTTGGACGCGAATAAGTAATTCGCTCTCTCAGTTGCGACAAAAGGGCCGGAGAATGTTTCTCCGGCTCTTTGCTTTTCTGCTCTCGGTAAGAAGGATCGTAAATGGAATAGGCGATGGTGCGGCGGTGCCTAGCGGGCGAGCGTAACTCAGTTCAGGCAAGTTTGGGGGGAGGCGGTGCCGCGCCATTTCCCTCGGGGGGCAACAGACCGAATCCGCAACCTTGAGACCTAACTGCGGCGTTGCAAAACCAATTACCTGAGTAAAACGGTTTGAGCAGGCAGGCTCAACGGGTGTGACCCCGGCGATCGCTTCGACGTCGCTGAGTTTTTTTCGACTATCAGAACTTTTGCCACGGTTTTACTCATCCAGTTGGGAAATTAATTAGCGCTTTCCTCGGGTCAAAACCTCTATTACTTGTCAGTGAAACGCTTGATGGTTTTACACTAATCAAACCCCTAACTATGCACACCTGTATCATATTCAATCCCGCCGCACGGGGGCAAAAAGCGGAGCGGCTTCGGGCGCTCTTGCAGGGGACTGTGGGGCAAGTGCACTGTCGCCCCACCTCCCGAGCCGGGGAAGCGCGGGCACTGGCGGCCACGGCGGTACGAGAAGGGTTCACCACCGTCGTCGCGGCCGGAGGAGACGGCACGGTCAATGAAGTTCTCAATGG
>JBKJOZ010000360.1:0-3694 GCA_046595315.1 Limisphaerales bacterium | reverse complement strand
GCGTTGTCGTTTCCAATGATTTTTTGGTTCATCAATGGCGGCTTTAATTTCCGGTTTAAAGTTTTGATAAAACAATTCCATCTTCGGAAATTTGCCGGGCTGGAAAAAAGATCCGATAGCCGGAGCGAAGTGGAACAAGGACAACTTTGCGCTCTCAAAGGCATTGGCTTCATCGGTCGGTGTGCGTGATTTAAAAATGGCCCGGGCGGAATTCAAGTCGGCGATTTGTTCAGCCGAACTCAATGTCGGCGGCGCGGGCAGAAGAGCAATGCCGTCGGGATGGCCCATGGCTAAATATTTTTCTTCGGCAAAAACCGGCGCCGCGAGACAGAGCGCTAAAAGAAGAATTTGCGCTAGGTATTTTACGCTGCTCGGTGGATAAATGGATTTTAAATTCATAAAACGGGCGAAGGTTGAGGTCGAATTTTTCAGAGAGTAAGGACAATTTTTTGCCAACGCGTCGAAGCTGTTGGCGCGCGCGCTGGTCTGGAAGTCTAGCTTATTCAAAGCGCGATATTTCTGCTTTTTTCCCGGTGGCTAATTTTGTTTTATTCGCGTCCGCCGGTTGCAAAAGTTGCATCTCGTGTATGGACCAAAAAAGGCCGCGCGCTTTGCCGGTTTGCGTGATGCGAAGAAATTTTGTTTTGACCGGTGCAAAAGTAATTTCGGTGGTGCGAGCGTTGCCCTGTCCGGTGGCAATGGATTCGATCCAATGTTTTCCATCGTCGGACACATCTACTTTGTAACCGCGCGGATAATCGCGCGGCGAACTTGCGGCATCGAGATAGATGCCCGACACAAGAGTTTCTTCGGGCAATTCAATTTGAAACCACATGCCGGGAATTTGTTCCACGCCGGTTTCGTAACGCGTTTCCGGTTTGCCATCGATGGCGCGCCCGGCGCGATCGGACACATGACTGGCGGAAACTTTCCAGCTTGGACGATTGGTCAAAAATTGCGGAACGACCCCGCGCATCTCTTCCAGCGTCCACGGTTGCGTCCGTTCTTTAAAAACGCTGCGAAGTGCGGCGACATCGTTACTGTGAATTAGCGACGCGTTGTTGCCGAAATTATTTCGCACATAAGAAGCGATTGCCGCGATCCATTGATCATCGTTGCTCTCCATCGCGACCATTTGAGCGTCGTATTTTATTCCATTCACCGGACCGTTTAATCCTTTGAGCAACACGTGAATAATTTGATCCGAAAAACCAGTCGCCGTTTTGGAACCGCCCAGTCTCGGGGCCATCGTGACGCCAGCGGCCGCGCCTTGCACTGGCATCCCTTTTCCATCGGGCCCGTGGCAGGTGAAACAGAGTTCGTTATAAATATTTTCTCCACGTCGAAGCATGAGTTTATCCGACTGAGAAAATTCTCTTCCGCCCGATAATGCAGGGATTAATAACTGCGTGCCAATTTCCTGCACGCCGCGCGCGGTATTTTTTTTCATCGTGGATTCAATAAATTCCTTCGCGTCATCCCACTTCAGAAAATTCGCCGTCATCATAATTTGAATGACGACATTCGCATCGCGATCCGTGGCGAGCGCTTCCATGTCCGACAGCAAAGTTTTGTCGCCATTTTTGAAAAGCGTTTCGCGCGCGCGAATGGCGGCGATGCGGACTTGCGGATCTGCATCTTTAAATTTTCTGCGAAGCAATGAGGCATCCAGCGCATCCAAACCTTCCAACGTCCAGAGCGCATGAATCCGCGCCAAAGGATTTTTATTTTTATCTGCCATTTTGATCAGCGCCGGAACGACTGATCTATCGTGGCGCAGCACGAGAAGTTTTTGCGCTGTGTCGCGCCACCAACCGTTGGGATGTTCGAGATGCTGAACGAGCTTGGACGATTTTTCCTTCTCCATGCGCGGCGTCGGGCCGGGCTTGAAATCGTCATGCACCAGCCGCCAGATGCGTCCGCGCCCAAAGTTTTTATCCAACTGATATTGCTGCACGACTTTGCGCAGGTACGAACCGTCTTTTACCCAATTCCCTTCCTGAATAATGCCGCGATACATATCCACGATGTAGAGCGTGCCGTCGGGCGCCGTCACCATATTCACCGGGCGGAAATTTGGATCGGTCGAGCGCATGAATTCGGAATTTTCATACGCGTTTCGCAAATAAGTGACGCCCTCTTTCACTTCGATTTTCGTGCGGCGAATCAAGCGTCCCACCGGTTCCGCGAACATTAAGTCCCCACGCAAATCTTTCGGCAAGCGGTCGCCGCGAAAAATTTCGTCACCGCACGACGCCGTCAAATGATTGAGCGTTTTATCGGTTGGCCGGAAACGAATGTCGCCACCTTGCACGTCCGCCAAACCGATGAGCGGATAGACTTCGCGATAATTCTCCGCGAGTTCATCACCCATGGAAAAGCGGCCATAAATAATCGGCTGTTGAAAATGGAGCGGCCCGATTTCCCCACCCGCATTGATGAACCACGGCTTGCCAAAATCATCGTGCGTCAAACCCCATTGACCTCCCGCTGCGGGAACCGCTTCTTTAATGACGTTGGTTCCTTTGATCCGCAAACGCACATCGTTGACCGTCATGTAAAGCCAGTTGTCGAGATTCCAAATCAACCCGCTTTGTTGATGTTCCAAATTGCCGCCGCGCGGACCGCCTTCGTAAATCCGCGTTTTTTCATCGGAAACACCATCACCGTTTGTGTCTCGAAAAAGCCAGAGATCGCTCGAATCCGTTTCGTTGACGATGAGGCCGTCAGCCACCGGCAAAATCATGCGCGGCAAAAGCAGGTGATCGGCAAAGATCGTGTGCTTGTCATAAACGCCATTGCGTTTGCTCGACCAATGCAGCGAAACACAACCGGCATTCGTATGTTCGTTGGAGCCGTCAATGTCCTGCATGTAAGTGCGCATTTCGGCGACAAACATCCGGCCATTGCCATCGAAAACTGCCACCACCGGTTCGCGAATAATCGGATCGCTTACCACCAGTTCCATGTGATAACCGGGCGGCAACGAAAACGTTTTTGCTTCATCCGCAGGTGAGAGATACGGGATGGAAGTGCGGGTTGAGATTTGGTTCGTCTCGGTCGCGATAATCCATTGCGCAGTGAACGCCATCGCGCCTATCACAAAAGTTCGTAAAATATTTTGCTTCATCAAATTAAGTGGAGGAAAGCTGGCAGACGTCGCAGGTGAAGAAAAGTTTGAAACTCTTTTTTGCGGAAATTCTTTTGAAGTGAGTCCTGTCTAATCGCAAAGTTCCTCTAGCCATTTTATCGGATTTGCCTATCTTCCCGTCTCTGATTTTCGGCGAGGTTTTCAGTTGAAACACTTCGTCGATTCCTGATTTTTTATGATGACCAGCACGCAAATTCGCCAATCGTTTCTCGATTTTTTTAAGTCGAAGGAACACACCATTGTCCCGTCGTCTTCGCTCATGCCGGATTCGCCGAACCTGCTCTTCACGAACGCGGGCATGAATCAGTTCGTCCCGATTTTTCTTGGGCAAACGAAATGTCCTTACACTCCGCCACGCGCCGCTGACACGCAGAAATGCATTCGCGCCGGTGGCAAACACAACGACCTCGACGACGTTGGCCTCGACACGTATCACCACACGTTTTTCGAGATGCTCGGCAATTGGAGTTTTGGAAATTATTTTAAAAAGGAAGCCATCGAATGGGCGTGGGATCTCGTCGTTGGAATCTGGAAATTTCCGCC
>JBKJOZ010000339.1:0-27434 GCA_046595315.1 Limisphaerales bacterium | reverse complement strand
GGAAAACCGTTTTCGGTAAATACAAACTCACTCAGCTCACTTTGCCGAAATTTGCTTCAACCGTTCGGCCGTCGGGTTCCGCGCCGATAAAGAATTCTCTTTTATCAACGCCAGTCGAAGCGATTGTTCCGATTCCAGCGGTCATTGAAGTCGCGAAACCCATTTTTGTCCTGCCGCTCGTGGAGGCGAAAGCACCCGCCGTTGCAGTTTGCACTCTAGAAAAAACGCAAAAAATTCCGACAGGAACAGTTTTGAGACGGGTTGATGCAGCCATTCTGAAAAAAGACAAAATCACTTTGACGGCTCGGATGACGGCCAAAATTTCTGGGTGGAAGAAAAAATTAGTGCCGGTGCGCTCGCGGAGAAAATCGGGTGCGACCCCTGTGCAAACCGAATGGGCGTTGGGGCAGGTCACAGTGGTCCGAAATGATTTAACCGATGCTGATCTTGAAGTGGTCTCGTCAAAACGGGCCGTGAAAATGTCGGCGGATTTCGCGAACCCGAACACGGTCAAAAATTCCGGTCGCAAATGGATCAAAATGACCACGGAATTGTTCAAAAGCAATTCTCCGTTCCAGCAAAAGACGTCGGAAAAATTTGAAAATTCTGAAACGAAATCTGCCAACCGGCCGGAATTGGCTGGTCGAATTTAAAAAGGAAACTCATGCCACGTGTCAAATTTCGCGCACAAAACAGTAATGGTGGCGGAGGCTCTGGCGGCGCTGAAACCGGAAGCGAGCGGCCGATACGTCGACGGCACGCTCGGTGGAGCTGGACACGCAGCAGCCATCTTGGAGGCGAGTTCTCCGACTGGATGGCTATTTGGAGTCGATCGAGATGGCGACGCAGTTGAGGCAGCGAAGGCGCGCCTCGGAAAATTTGGCGGACGGTTTGAAATCCGGCAGGGAAATTTTTCGGAAATGGCGGGGTGGATTGAGGCGGAAAGTTGCGACGGAGTTTTGTTGGATTTGGGCGTGAGCTCGCCGCAACTCGATTGGGCCGAGCGCGGATTTAGTTTTCAGCAGGACGGTCCGCTCGATATGCGAATGGATAAAAATCAATCGCTGACTGCGGCGGAACTGGTGAACGAATCGAGCGCGGAAGATTTGGCGAACATTTTTTTTGAATTTGGCGGTGAACGTGATTCGCGGCGTTTTGCGCGGGCGATTGAGCGAGATCGGGGATTGCGAAAGTTTGAGACGACGCGGCAATTGGCGGAATTGATGGAGAGAATTTCGCCTCGGGCGGGGAAAAAATCGCATCCGGCCACGAAAGTTTTTCAGGCGTTGCGCATCGCAGTGAATGACGAGATCGGTTCGCTCAAACGGGGATTGAATGCCGCACTGAAAATTTTGAAACCGGGCGGGCGATTGGCTGTGATCACGTTTCATTCGCTGGAAGATCGAGTGGTGAAAGATTTTGGAAGGACGTTGGCGCGGGATTACACGGTAATTGGAGATGTGGATGTTCCAGAATTGCGACAACCCGCCATGCCGAAATTAAAGCTGGTAACGCGAAAAGCAATTTTGCCGACGGAATTGGAGATCGAAGAAAATCCGCGCAGTCGCAGCGCACAATTGCGAGTGATGGAAAAAATTTAAATGGCCCGAAACAAAAAAAATCAGTCCGCCGCAGTCCGGTTCGCACCAGCGCTCAAGGCGTTCCTGCTTTGCCTGTTCATCGGCGGGTCGGGGGTTGGATACGTCTGGTACAAAAACCAAATTTCCGTTCTTGGCCAGCAAATTAAAGAGCGCGAGAACCGCCTCACTGAACTGCAACGTCAAAACAAAATGGCGCGCGCTCAGCTTGCCGCGCTCTGTTCGCCGGTCGCCCTGGATGCGCGGGTGAAAAAATTAAATCTCGGCCTGATCGCGCCGCCGGTTTCACAAATTGTGCGCTTGGTCGAAATGCCACCGGAAATTGCCTCCAGTGAACCGCAGCGGGAGCCAATTGATTTGCGTCAGGCGCAAGCGAATCCTCGTGATCGAGGAAACTAATTTTTTACCGCCGCCCGAGCATGTTCGGAGGAGGAACCGAACGGCGCGGGCGGTAGGTAAATTCTAATAAGTCATGCAGAATGCAGCACAACTTCGCCGTTTACGGACGCTGGCCATTTTATTTTCGGCCGCGCTCGTTTTCCTCGGCTACCGGCTGGTTGATCTGCAAGTTTTTCGACACGAAGAGCTTCGTGAAAAAGCGAAAAATAACACCCAACGCATCATTGCCCGCGTTCCATTACGCGGACAAATTCGTGACATCCGCGGCGTGCCCCTTGCCACCAGCGTGCAGGCTAAAATCGTTTGTGCGGACCCGAAAATGATTGGGGAACGGTGGGCGGAAATGGCGCGTGTTCTTTCACCACTCCTGAAAATTGACGAAACCATTTTGGCGCAACGTCTTCAGCCTCGCATCGTCCGTTATCAAACCAACGGCACACCGATCATTGATCAACACGTCGTTCTCAAAAATAAAGTAAAAGTCGAAGACTGGCAGCAAATCAACGAGGTGCTCGCCAAAAATTCTTTTGGAATGGATGAGGGCGCGTTGAATAAAACGCAAAAAACTTATTTAAAAAATTTGCGCCAAAAAGCGGTGTTTGTTGAGGAAGATCAGATGCGGGTTTATCCAAATCAAATGCTCGCAGCGCATGTGTTGGGTTACGTCGGCGCGGCGGAGGGCGGGGAAATGGTCGGTCGCAATGGAATTGAACTTTCGATGGAATCCAAGTTGAGCGGCGTCGCGGGTTGGCGCAGAACTGAACTGGATGGGAAACATCGGGAACTGGTGGCGTATCGCGATCAAGATGTGGAAGCCCGTGATGGCTTAAATGTGGTTCTGACGATTGACGCCGGATTGCAACACATCGTGGAAACCGAGTTGGCCGATGCGATGGGCAAGCACACGCCGATCAGTATCTCGGCCACCGTGGTTCGTCCTCGCACAGGCGAGATTCTGGCGATGGCGACGCTCCCTAATTTCGATCCAAACCGCCCGGGAATTTTTCCCCCGGAAGCGTTGCGCAACCGCGTTATTTCCGATCTGGCCGAGCCGGGATCAACTTTCAAAATTGTGGTTGTCTCCGGTGGGCTGAATGAAAACGTAATCAAACTCACCGATCAATTCGACTGTGAGCATGGGCGCTTTAGTTATGCCGGACGCGTTTTGCACGATCACGATTCACACGGCTTGCTTTCGGTCGAAGCCATCATCACTCATTCCTCAAATATCGGCGCGGCGAAAATCGGAATCAAAATGGGCGATGCAAAACTTTACGATTACATCTGTAAATTTGGATTTGGCACACGCACCGGATTGCCGCTCGGCGGGGAAATTCGCGGGATTGTTTACCCGACAAAGGATTGGAGCAAAGTTTCCATCGCGCAAATTCCGATGGGACACGGAATCGCGGTGACTCCGTTGCAAATGGTGATGGCAATGAGTGCCATCGCCAACGACGGACGGTTGATGCGCCCCATTTTGATCGATCGCCTTGAAGATGAAGAAGGCCGAATCGTTGCGAAATATCAGCCTCAAATTTTACGGGAGGTCGTTTCATCGACGGTGGCAAAGCAAATGATTTCTGCTTTGAAAACTGTGGTTAGCCCCGAGGGAACTGCGCCGAAAGCGAAGCTCGAACATTACACCGTTGCAGGCAAAACAGGGACGGCACAGAAGGCGGAACATGGCGTTTACGTTTCGGGAAAATTTTTCTCATCGTTCATCGGATTTTTTCCAGCGGACAATCCGGAGCTTTGCATTTCGATCGTGATGGATGAACCGAAGCAGGGTTACTACGGCGGACAAACGGCGGCGCCTTATTTCAAAAATATCGCGGAACGCGCCGCGAATTATCTGAATCTTAAACCCGATATTTTTCCAGAAACCGAAGTGAAGCCTGCGCTCGCCTCGGACACGTCTGGTGCGCGTCCGGTGAAACTTTCAGTCAACAATCGCACTCGTTAAAATGGAACCGCGCTCTTTAAAATATCTGGCAGAAGCGTGCGGGGGTGAATTGCGCAACGGTTCGCCGCAGCGATTGGCGACGAACATTTGCACCGATTCGCGCAAGGCGGGTCCAGGTGATTTGTTTTTCGCTTTGGCGGGCGAACGTTTTGATGCCCACAACTTTTTGCCCGAAGTCGCGAAAAGGGGCGTGATTGCCGTCGTCGCGGAACGGAAAAAAATTCCCACCAACTTTTTTACCACCGTCATTGTGGTGGACAACACGCGGCAGGCGCTCGGAAGTTTAGCCGCGCGTTATCGCAAAGATTTTGATTTGCCCATCATCGCAGTCGGCGGTTCCAACGGCAAAACCACGACCAAAGAATTGCTCGCCTCGGTCCTGCGCCAGAAATTTAAAACGCTGTGGAGCGAAGCCAGTTTTAACAACGACATTGGCGTTCCGATCACGCTCTTGAAATTGCAGAGTGAGCATCAAGTGGCGGTGCTCGAAGTGGGAACCAATCATCCGGGCGAACTGGCACCGTTATTGCGTTTGATCCGTCCGGGGTTGGGCGTCATCACCAGTATCGGCCGTGAACACATGGAGTTTTTTAACGACATGGCTGGAGTGGCAAAGGAGGAAGGAAACCTGGCGGACATTTTGCCCGCAGATGGAACGCTCTTTGTCAACGGGGACAGCGAATGGATGGAGCCGATTATCGGACGCAGTCGCGCGAAAATTTTGCGAATTGGTTTTGGGAAAAAAAACGATTGTTGCGCCAGCGATGTTCGATTCGACGAAAGCGGTGTCACATTTTTAGCCACAACCACTCGCGAAAATTTGTGCGGTGAATATCGAATCAAACTTTTAGGGCGACATCAGGTTTTGAACGCGCTTCTGGCGGTTGCGGTAGCGGGCGAACTTGGTTTGAGTCGCGAGGAGATTCAACGCGGCCTTTTGGAATGTGCGCCCGCGAAAATGCGCCTTCAAATTTGGACGACCAACGGCATCCAGATTCTCGACGACAGCTACAATGCGAATGCCGATTCCATGCTCGCCGCTTTGGAAACCTTGCGCGATCTGCCGTGCAGCGGAAGGCGTGTGGCGGTGTTGGGCGACATGGCGGAGCTGGGCGAACAAACGACTTCAGCTCACGCCGAAGTGGGGCGGCACGTCGCCGAGCTGGGCATCAACCACCTTTTCACCGTTGGGGCCAACTCCCGGTTTACAGCTGAAGCAGCGCGCGCGAACGGACTGCGCGACGTCGCAGAATTTCCAGACGTGGAGTCGGCTGGCAAAGCATTGCAGAAATTTTTGAAACCAAGTGACGTCGTTTTGCTGAAAGCCTCGCGGTCTTCGCAAATCGAGCGTGTCGGAGAAATGTTGAAAAATTAAATATGCAAACTCTGAATTTGAAGAAGAGCACGCACAAGTTGGCGGCGAATAAATTGCAGGAGGCCGATTTACGCGCACTGGCTCAAAGCGAAGGCATTCCTGAATTCATGCTCCGGCTGGCGCGAGATCTCCGCGTGAAAATTTCGAAGGAACAAGTCATTCCGAAATATCGCCACGATTAAATGTTTTATTATTTGAGCCAATTTTTGCTCGATTGGGCGGCTGGAACGCATTGGGAAAATGTGTTCTCGCCGCTGCGCCTATTTCGTTACATCACGTTTCGAAGCGCCGGCGCAGCCGTCACCGCACTGCTGCTCAGTCTGTGGCTCGGCCCCAAAGTAATCAGTTGGCTGAAGAAATTAAAATTCGGCCAGGATTATACCGACAAGGCTGCGGAAGGTGGAGAACTGGCCGCACGCATTTTGGATAAACGAGGCACTCCGACGATGGGCGGAGTATTGATTGTGTTGGTTTTGGATTTGACCGCGCTGATGTGGGCGCAATGGAACACGCTGATTTTGCTCACGCTACTATCCGCCATCGTCATGGCTGGACTCGGTTTTTACGACGACTACGCCAAAATCACCCAGCAAAACAACAAAGGTGCGGCGTCGCACGTGAAACTTTGGGTGCAGGGAATTCTGGCGTTGTTCACCGCGCTGTATCTTTGGAAATTGCCGGCCACCAGCAAGCTCATCACCGAAATCATGGTGCCGTTTTACAAATATCCAATCGCCACCGGCACGACCGGCGCCGTGATTGGAATTGTTCTTACCGCGTTGACCATCGTGGGAAGTTCCAACGCCGTAAATTTGACGGACGGCCTGGATGGCCTTGCCATCGGTTGCACGGTCATTGTTTCATTTGTGTTTTTGGTGCTGACCTACGTCTCAGGCAACGCGATTATTTCTGATTATCTGCAAGTGCCCCATGTTCCGGGAGCAGGGGAACTCACCGTATTTTGCGCGGCGATGATCGGCGCAGGGCTGGGTTTCCTCTGGTTCAATTGTCATCCAGCGCAAGTTTTCATGGGTGATACTGGTTCGTTGCCGCTCGGCGGTGTGTTGGGAATCATCGCGGTGCTGATTCATCAACCGCTGGTTCTCGTCATCGCAGGCGGCGTGTTTGTCGCCGAAGCGAGTTCGGTAATTTTGCAAAGAGGCTGGTTCAAAATCACCAAACGTCGGTATGGCGCCGGGCGTCGAATTTTTTTGATGGCGCCGCTTCATCATCATTTTGAAAAAAAAAGGCTGGTATGAATCGCAAGTCGTCACTCGGTTTTATATTTTGTGCGTTCTCTGCGCCGTCGTGGCGTTGAGCACTCTGAAAATCCGTTAATGATCGCGCTCGAAAATAAAAAAGTTTTGGTGTTGGGACTGAGTCCGAGTGGCCATGCTGCGTCGCAATTGCTCGTCCAATGCGGCGCCCAAGCAACCTTGCTTGATAGCCGAAACACGCCGGAACTTCAGCGCACGCTCAAAGAGTTGGATTGGACAAAAGCTGCAGTGAGTTTAGGCGTCACAACTTTGCCAAAACAGAATTTTGATTTTGCGGTTATTTCTCCTGAAATTCCGTTGCGCGATCCGCTTCTGGCCGAGGTGAATCAAAATAAAATTCCGATCATTGGAGAACTGGAACTCGGCTATCAACAATCGCTTTGTTTGAGTGTCGCCGTTACCGGAACGAATGGGAAAACCACCACGACGCAATTAATTGAAAAAGTTTTGGCTCACTGCCATCGCAAGACGGTAATTTCTGACGAGCAACGGGCACCCATCTCATCGCTTGTTTCGCAAACCAAGGAACTCGATTTTCTCACACTCGAAGTCAGCTCGTTTCAACTGGAGCACACTCAATTTTTTCGGCCCACCATCGCGGTCTTGCTCAATCTCGCGCAGGACCATCTCGACCGCTACGCTAGCATGGCGGAATACATCCAGACCAAAGCGCGGATTTTTGCCAACCAACAAGCCTTCGACTGGGCCATTGTGCAAAGCGAAGCGCTGGCGCAGTTGCGCTCCTTGAATTTGCCGGTTCCCGCGAAGGTGATCACGTTCAGTGCGAACAATCGGCGCGCCGATATTTTTCTCGATCGTGGATTGATTGTCAGTCGCATCGAAGATTGGGCGGGGCCGTTGTTGAACATGGAGCACTGCAAAATTCGCGGCCCGCACAACGCAGAAAGTTTAATGGTCGCGCTGGCCGTCGGTCGGATTTTGCGCTTTCCGCTTGAGCAAACGGCTGAAGCAATGAAAAATTATGAGCTTCCGCCGCATCGCTGCGAATTAGTTGCGGAAGTCGATGGTGTAAAATTTATCAATGACTCCAAGGCGACGAATCTCGGCGCGTTGCAGCGCGCGTTGCTTTCGATTCCTGAAGGTCGCGCGGGCGAACCTAACGTCTGGTTGATTGCGGGCGGTAGAGATAAAGGATGCGAATTTCACGACATCGGACCGCTCCTTTCCCAACGTGTGAAGGGCGCATTTTTGATCGGGGAAGCGCGTGAAAAAATTCGTGCAGCGTGGAGCCTCTTTACTCCTTGCACCCTCGTGAATTCATTGTTAGAAGCTGTGCCCGAAGCGACGAAGTTAGCTGCTGCCGGAGACATCGTTTTGCTTTCGCCTGCTTGTTCGAGCTTTGATCAATTTCGTAGCTATCAACACCGGGGTGAAGTGTATCGAAAAGCGGTGGCTGAGCGGGCCAACGCCTATAATGGTGAAACAAATTCCGATGGCCAAAAGAATGCTGAAAAAGAAACGGAAGTAAGCCGATGACAGTCGCGAAAAAATAAACGTGACCCAATAAATTTGCATCGGGGTTTTTTGAGGGAAAACCCCGGCGCAAAAAAGAAACAACTACCTCAAAAAACAAAACGCCGTAACGCCAAATAAATAAATGAATACTCCAAATCCACTTGTCCCGCAGGGTTCACTCCAATCGCGTGGCAAATCCACCGTTCGCATTGCTTTCTTCACCATCGCCGCGATTCACGTCGTGTTTATTGGTGGATTACTGATGCAAGGTTGCAAAAAATCTGAAGACAAACCGGTGGTCGTTGAAGATACGAACGCGGTTCCTGCCTTGCCGCCGCTGGACGTGACGGACACCAACGTCCCGATGACCAACGTTGGCGCTCCGGCCATCACCAATACTCAAGCACCGGTCAACGTTGCACCACCGGTGGATGTCGCGCCGCCAGTCGTGGCTCCCGAATCCGCTCGCGAATACGTCATCACCAAAGGCGACAGCTTTTCTACGATCGCCAAGAAAATGGGCGTCTCGGTGAAAGCAATTGAACAAGCTAACCCGGGCGTGAATTCAAGCCGATTGCAGATTGGACAAAAATTGCAAATCCCGGCCGCAGGTTCGAGCCCGACTGCGACTTCTTCCACCCTGTCTGCACCTGCTGGCAATGCTGACACCACGACCTACACCGTCAAAGCTGGCGATATGCTGGAAAAAATCGCCCGCCGTCACGGCACCACTTCTAAAACGATCATGCGTTTAAACAATATGAAAACCACGATGATCAAGCCGGGACAAAAATTAAAATTGCCTGCGGGCAATACTGCGGCTCCCGTGCCGACGGCGAGTCCGAACTACGTGACTCCGCTGCCGACCGTTCCGCCTGCGGGAACAAATCAGTAAACAGTTTGTGGGACGCCGGGCTACCTCAGCCCGGCGTCCACTTCGGGGTCGGTTCGTTCCATAAAAATTCCCCACTAAAAAATCCAGACTCAGAAAATTTAAGATTGATGAAGCTCGCGACCACCACTTTGTTTTTTTGTGTCGCCGCGCTTTTGTCTTTGGGGATGGTCATTCTTTATAGCTCGAGCACCGCGCAAGTCGGCGTTCAATATTTAAAGATGCAATTAATCTGGTGCGTCCTCGGATTGATTGGGGCGGCCATTGCCGCAACGGTCGATTATCATCACCTGAAGAAAATTTCCCTGTGGTTGCTGGGCCTTGCGGTGGTGCTGCTTTGCCTGGTTTGGGCGCCGCAGATTGGAATCAAAGTCAAAGGAGCTGCTCGCTGGATTGGCCATGGCGGAATCCGTTTTCAACCTTCGGAACTCGCCAAAATTGCGTTGATTGTTTTCCTCGCGCACTACGGCGAACGTTTTCAACGGCAGATGGGAACATTCGGGCGTGGTCTGGCTCTTCCTGGAATTTTTATCGCAGGAATTTTAGCCTTAATTTTTGTCGAACCCGATCGCGGCTGCACCATTTTGCTGGCGGCGGTTTCGATCACAATGCTGATTGCCGCTGGCGCGCGTTTGAAATTTCTAGTGCCGCCCGCGTTGGTTGCACTCGCCGCTTTGGCGTTTTCACTTTTTCACGATCCAATGCGCATGAGACGAATTCTCGCTTGGTTGCATCCTGAGGAAAATAAAGAGGGCGTCGGCTACCAGGCCTATCAAGCTATGATCGCGCTCGGTTCCGGCGGTTGGACTGGACTCGGTCTCGGTAATGGACGCCAAAAATTGGGCTTTGTTCCTGAGCATCACACCGATTTTATTTTTTCAATTATTGGCGAAGAACTCGGCTTAATCACCACCATCGCCGTCGTCGTGGTTTTTATTGTGTTCGTCATTTGCGGAATTTTTATTTCGTCCCGCGCGCGCGATACGTTTGGATTGCTCCTCGGTTGTGGCCTGACGTTTTTGATTGGCTTTCAGGCGTTCATCAACATCGGCGTCGTCACCAGCACATTGCCGAACAAAGGAATGCCGCTGCCGTTCATTAGTTATGGAGGCTCAAATTTATTGGTCATGCTTTTGGCCGTAGGAATTTTGTTAAGCATCGCTCGTCAGGGAATTGAGCCAGCGCGAAAAAAAACCAACCCATTTGAAGAAGAAATGGTTCCCGAACTTTCCTGATGCAACGCCCTGCACTAACCCCTTTTGTGGCCATCGCTTGCGGCGGCACGGGCGGACACCTTTTCCCCGGCCTCGCGGTCGCTGAAGAACTCGTTCGCCGCGAGTGCGACGTGGTCCTTTTAATTTCGCCAAAAGACGTGGATCAACAGGCGGTGAAATCTGCCATCGGAATGGAAGTGGTGACGTTGCCGGCGGTGGGATTGACTCGCGGCGGTTTGGTCGGATTTTTTTCCGGCTTTTGCAAATCGCGTCGTGCGGCCAAAAATCTTTTTAAAAAAAGAATTCCACAAGCGGTGCTGGCGATGGGTGGATTCACGAGCGCGCCGCCGATTCTTGCTGGAAAAAAACTCGGCGCAAAAACCTTCCTGCACGAGTCCAACACGATTCCAGGCCGCGCCAACCGCTGGCTCGCGCATTTTGTGGACGAGGCGTTTGTTTATTTTCACGAAGCCTCTGGACGCATGAGCATCGCCCGCGCGCATGTCGCCGGAATGCCAGTACGCTCGCAATTTCTCGACCCGATCGACGCAGGCTCAGCGCGAATTTCCCTCGGACTTCAACCCGATAAACCTGTTCTCCTCGTGATGGGGGGCAGTCAAGGTGCCAGCGGAATCAACCTATCAATCTTGTCGGCATTGCCCACGCTCGCCGCCCGCTCGCCTGAACTGCAATTTTTGCATCTCACCGGGCCAAACGATTTGGAAAAAGTTCAAGCGGCTTATACTGCCCAAAATCGAAAAGCGCTCGTTCGCCCTTTTTTAACTGAAATGGAATTTGCCCTTGGCGCCGCGACTGTCGCCATCAGTCGTTCGGGCGCATCGTCACTCGCCGAACTGGCCGCGATGCAACTTCCCGCCATTTTGATTCCGTATCCGGCTGCGACGGACGACCATCAATATTACAACGCCCTCGCCTTCGTCGAATCAGGCGCGGCTAAAATGATTGAGCAATCAAGCGCCAGTCCGGAAAATTTGTCACAGGCGATTCTGGAATTGTTGCAAAACCAAAAAGAACGCGCCTCGATTCAAGCGGCCTTAGCCCAATGGCATTTGCCGGATGCCGCCTCGCAAATTGCCGACCACATTTTGGCTTCAATTCTCGATCCGAATTCGAATCCAGCGGAAAAAATTACGAATTTTTCAAATAGCTCTTTTTCGGAAATGCCGAACCGTCTAAAATCGGAGGCATCACATGTTTGAAGCGCCGACCATTTCCAAGGAGCAACTCGTCGCTGAGTTGATGGAAAAAATCTCGGGGAATTCTGTTTTGCGTTGCAACGAACCGCTGGCCAAAAGAACCACATTGCGCGTGGGTGGGCCTGCTGATTTTTTTGTCGAACCCGCTTCCGAAACAGACTTGGCTAGCGTCCTCAGATTTTGTGCAGAAAAAGAAATGCCGTTTTTCATTCTCGGCCGCGGCTCCAATCTTTTGATCAAGGATTCCGGCGTGCGCGGCTTCGTGATTTCCCTCGGCCACGCGAACTTTTCTGAAATCAAATTTGACGGTGAATTCTGTCAATGCGGCGCGGGAGCAAAGCTGAAAACAATTTCGGTGGAAGCGCGCAAAAATAATCTGAGCGGCTTTGAATTTTTGGAAGGCATTCCTGGAAATTTGGGCGGCGCATTGCGCATGAACGCGGGCGCAATGGGCAGCGCGACTTTCAACGTGCTGGAAAAAATCCGGGTGATGGATTGGATGGGGAAAATTCAGGAAATTTCACGCAAAGACATCGCAGTCGAGTATCGCAGTTGTCCATTGCTCAAGAATCAAATTGCGTTATCGGCTGTTCTTCACGGCAAAACGGCATCGAGTGAAAGCGTGGCCGAGCAGATGAGAAAATACAGCGCCAAACGTTGGGAATCCCAACCGAAGGAGCCGAGTGCGGGTTGCATTTTTAAAAATCCTGAAACAATTCCGGCCGGAAAATTAATCGAGGAACTTGGACTGAAAGGAACGAAAGTCGGCGGCGCGCGTGTTTCAGAAATTCACGGAAATTTCATTGTGAACGACGGGAGTGCGACCGCACAAAACGTTTTGGATTTAATTGATTTGATCAAGCAACGAGCCAAGACGGCGCGCGGCCTTGAATTACGTACGGAAGTGGAAATCATTGGCGAATAATTTTGGAACATGGGAAAGAAACTTAATATCACGGTGATGCTGGGCGGGCCTTCAGCGGAGCGAGAAGTGTCCTTGCGCACCGGTGCGGCAGTGGCCAAGGCGTTGCGTTCCCTCGGACATCAAGTGGATGAACTCGATCCCGCCGATGCGATGTGGATTTTGCCGGTAAAAACGGACGTGGTGTTTTTGGCGTTGCATGGAACCTACGGCGAAGACGGAACCGTCCAGGAACAACTCGAAAAACTCGGCGTGCCCTACACGGGTTGCGGACCTGAGGCGAGTCGGATTGCGTTCGATAAAGTTTTGACCAAACAACGTTGTCTGGCGGCGGGCGTTCCCACCGCCAAGTTTGACGTGTTCGACGCTCCAACGGCGAGTTGGCCGATGGGTTGGAAACCGCCGGTCGTTCTCAAACCGGTGCGGCAAGGGTCCAGCGTGGGACTGCAATTTGTGGATCGGGTTGAGAACTGGCACACCGCGCTCGCGGAAGCGTTGCGCTACGACTCGCAAGTTTTGATGGAAGAAAAAATTGTCGGGCGCGAAACCACGGTGGGAATTCTTGACGGCAAACCGCTGCCGGTGGTTGAAGTCAAAGTGAAGCAGGGCGAGTTCGATTACAAAAATAAATACACCCCCGGTGCGAGTGAACATTTTTGTCCGGCTGATTTCGATGCGCCTACCACGGAAAAAATTCAAGCCGCCGCGCTTGGCGCTTTTAACGCGATTGGTGGACGCGATTATGCGCGAGTCGATGTGATGGTGCGCGCCGGTGGCGATCCGATTGTGCTCGAAGTCAACACACTGCCCGGCATGACGGAAACCAGCCTCTTGCCGGATGCGGCCAAAGCGGCGGGAATCGATTACGCGCAACTCTGCCAGCGCATGATTGACCTCGCACTGCGACGGAAAAAATAAAATGTGGTTTAAACGAAAACAAAAAAATCGGCGCTTTGATCGGCCTCAATTGCTGGACGTCAAGCTCCGGTCCAGCCAGACACGCGCGGCGCGATTTCGCCTGGCCGGTTTGGGTTTGAGCATTTCCTTCGCGCTGGTTTTTGTTTTGTTTGTTCTCTGGCGCGGCGGGGAGTGGGTGCTTAACGCGTTGGTTTATGAGAACGAAGCGTTTGCCATTCAGCAAATCGAGGTGCAAAGCGACGGTGTGATTGCGCCGGAACATTTTCGCCGCTGGGCAATGGTCAAGCCCGGACAAAATCTTCTTGCGCTCGATCTGATGCGCGTCAAACGCGATCTCGAATTGGTTCCCTTTATTAAATCGGCTGCAGTCGAACGCCTGTTGCCACGCACCTTGCGATTACGAATTACCGAACGCGAACCGGTGGCGCAGGTCATCACGATGCAATCGCGTCCGCAAGGCGGTTATGATCCGATTGTTTATCACCTGGACGAATCGGGTTTCGTCATTCTGCCGCTCGATCCGAGACTTCGCGCCGCGCCGCCCACGATGCAAAATGATTCGCTGCCGATCGTTTCAGGAGTGAGCATGAACGATTTGCGGTCGGGTCGTCGCGTCGAATCGGGTCAAGTTCGCGCGGCATTGAATTTAATCAGCGAATTTGATTATTCGCCGATGGCGGGACTGGCAGAATTGCAGCGCATTAATGTGAGCACGCCGGAAATTCTTGAAGTTTCGACCAGTCACGGCAGCCAAATTATTTTTTCGCTCAATTCATTTGAGCCGCAATTGAATCGCTGGCGGTTGATTTACGACCAATATCAAAAACTCGGCAAATCGATTGCCACGCTTGATCTCTCCATCGCCAACAATGTTCCACTTCGGTTTGTGGAGGCGAATCCAGTTCCTCCCATCCGCGCTAAAACGGTCAAACCTTCAAAAACCAAAAGAAAAAATGTTTGATTCATCCAACATCATCGTCGGTCTGGAAATCGGCACTTCCAAAGTTTGCGCCGTCGTGGGCGAACTCAATGCTGCAGGTAATTTGAATATCATCGGCCTGGGGCAAGCGCGTTCGCGCGGCGTGCGCAAAGGCGAAATTTCCGACCCCAACGCCGCGGAGGAGGATGTGCGCAATGCCTTGGACGCCGCTGAGAAAATGTCCAACGCAGAAATCCGCAGTGTTTATCTAGGCGTGACTGGAAATCACATTCGCGGTTTCAACAATCGCGGCGTGCATCCGGTGGTTTCGGCCGACCGCGAAATTACCGAGGAGGATGTGCAGGATGTGATCAAGAACGCCAAGGCGATCAATCTTCCGACAGAAAACACGGTGGTGCACGCCATTCGCCAGCATTTTCATATCGATGGGCAAGACGGAATTTTGAATCCGATCGGGATGTTCGGCGCGCGGGTGGAGGTCGATGTTCATGTCATTCACGGCAATTACAATCGTCTGCAGAATTCAATTCGTTTGGTCACCGGTGGTTTGCAAATGGAAGTCGAAACGGTTGTCTTCAACGGCATGGCGGCTTCGCTCGCGTTGCTTTCCAGCGAACAAAAAGAAGTCGGCTCGCTCGTGATTGATTTCGGCGGCGGCACGACTGAATACGTGGTTTATTGTGAGGGAATCATCAAACACACCGGCGTTCTTGCGCTGGGTGGAGATCACGTTTCGCACGACTTGGCCATCGGATTGAAAGTTCCGATGGGCCGCGCCGAACAATTAAAAATCGAACATGGTTCGGCCCTTCTGGATGAATCGGTCAAAGGTCAAACGGTGACCATCAGCGGCGAAGCCGGCCAGTCCGGAAAAACCATCAGTCTCGAACATTTGCGGCAGATTATGTCTCTCCGCATCGATGAAATTTTCCGGATTATCGAGCAGGATCTGGCGAGGGTCGGATTGCTTGATTACGTCAACGCAGTTTTTATCTGCGGAGGCGGCGCGCGAATTCCACAAATCCAAAAGCTCGCGGAAAATGTTTTTCAACTGGCTGCCTCAATCGGCAAGGCCAATTCCATCAACGGCTTGACCTCCGCGTTGGATCAACCGGAATTTGCGACAGCCATCGGCCTCGCGAAATTTGGTTCGCTCCAGCAGAAACGTCGGAAAATGGGCGGACTGTGGTCAGGCGGCTTGAAAACAATTACCGAAATTTTCCAGAGGTAAAAATCAGCAATCGATCCTATGAAAAAAACTTCGATCAAGGTTTTCGGAATCGGTGGAGCAGGGTGCAACGCAATCAGTTTCATGGCCCGCGAACAATCCGCTGGGCTTTCGCTGGCCGCGTTGAATACCGACGAACAATCTTTGGCCAACTGCGCTGCGTCGTTGAAATTTTGTCTCGGGGCAAAAATTACCCACGGCATGGGGGCGGGTGGTGATCCCGAAGTGGGTCGGGCGGTTGCGGAAGCAGACCTGGAGCAACTCCGCGAATTCTGCGACGGCGCCAACATTGTTTTCATCGTCGCGGGCCTTGGCGGGGGAACCGGCACGGGTGCCTGCTCGGTCGTGGCGCAGGCCGCCAAAGAAGCAGGCGCACATGTCCTCGGAATTGTCACGTTGCCGTTTGAATTTGAAGGCGGGCGTCGGCATCGCCAGGCGCAACTCGGTTTTCAACAATTGAAGTCGGTGGCCGACGCGGTGATTTGTCTGCCGAACCAAAAGGTTTTCAAGTTGATCGATGAAAAGACGACGGTGCTCGACACCTTCCAGGTCACGAATGAGTTGTTGGCCCAAGTCGTCTTCGGCATTTCACGACTGCTGACGCAAACCGGTTTGATCAATATCGATTTTGCCGATCTCTGTTCGGTCACTCGTAATCTTCAGGCCGAAAGTTCTTTTGCAACGGCTGAAGCCTCTGGCGAAAATCGCGCACAAGAAATTGTCGCAAAGCTTTTTGCGCATCCCATGTTGGAGAACGGAGAGCTTTTGGAAAATTGCGAATCCCTGTTGGTCAGTTTGGTGGGCGGCGGTGATTTGACGATGGCGGAAGTCAATTCCGTGATGAAAGAAATCAACGACCGTTGCGATCATGCGCATGTGATTTTTGGCGCAGCGATTGACGAAATATTCGCGAATCGATTATCGGTGACGTTGGTTGTCTCCGGCAAACCGTCGCGGGAAGAAAAAAATCCAACGACGAAAAATAATGGACGCGTTGCCGCTCCTGCTTCGCCCAAAGTGGAATGCGATCCGCAACTGCTGGACGCGAGCACCACTGTGCGCCCTCCATCCCGCGTCTTGGCGCCAGCGCCAGAATTGAGCGAGGAAAAAAAGGAGCAATTGCTGAGCCGGCAAACCGGATCGCGGCCGAAAAAATCCGCTCCCCGAATGCGGCAAAATGAATTGCCTCTGGAAATCATTTCCAAAGGTCGTTTTGAAAAAAGTGAACCCACCGTTCATCGTGGCGAAGATTTAGATTTGCCGACCTACATCCGGCGCGGAATTCCCCTGAACTGACCTGAGCGAAATTTACAGATTTTTAATGCGATTGAGCGCTTTGCCAGCGGCTTCGCGCACCCAAAATTCCCGGTCGTGAAGTGCTGCTTCCAAAAAAGGAATGGCTTTTTTGGCTTCCTCGGAAATGCGCCAATCACAGTTGAGGACTTGCAATGCATTGGCCGCCGCGTGACGAACAGTGCTTTCCGGGTCTATGAGTGTGGAAATGAGAGCTCCGGCGGAACGCGGATCCCGCAATTTTGCGAGGCTTTCAACCGCACTCTTTCGGACGTCGCTGTCGCTGTCCTTGAGGGAGGGAACAATTGCATCCACCACTTCCGGACTTTTTATGCATCCCAAAGCGTTGATCGCAGCGGTCCGCACTTCAAAAGACGCGTCTTTCAACAGCGGCTTCAAATGGGGGAAATATTCGATATTGCCGGTTTTTCCAATGGCTTCGACGGCGGCGGCTCGGACTTGCGGAGAGGCATGTTTGAAAGCGTCAAGCAGTGGAAAAATTCTTGGTTCGTCGGTAGAATTCCCCAAGGCATTGGCGGCAGCGACGCGCAGATGGGCTTCTGAATCGTTGAGCGCATGAATCAGCGGTGTGGTCGTGCGCTGATCCTGGAATTTTTCCAGAAGTCGTTCCAACGCCTGCGCCGCTCCAACGCGAAAGATTAATGAGCCGGTTTTCAGCGCGTCCAATATAGGTTCGACCGCGGCTTCTTCGCTTGGAATTTCCTTAAACTCTCCTAACGCAACATGGTAACGGGCCTTTTCTTCGCCCGTGGTCGGGTTCCAGCCAAGGGATTTCAACGCGAGCGCACCGCCTCTGCGGTAATTATAGTCAGGGTTTTTGAGTAACGGCAGCAATGCCTCGATGCACGGCTGAATCCTCGATGGATGTATGCCAGCAATCACTTTCTCAGCAACGTTCCGAACCTTTACGTTCTGATCCAGTAAGCAGACGGCGAATAATTCAATTTCCTTTGCGCCTGCATTTTCGCGTAGGTATTCCAGCGCTTGCCTGCGAGTTTCCGGGTCTTTTGATTTACACTGCTGACGTTTGAACCATCGCATAAGTCTCCAATTCCCATTTTCCAAAATCTAATGGCGGCGACCCTAGCAGATATTGTTTTTTCGCGCAGTGAATAAATTGCGGCCGGTAAGGAGGCCGCTGCAAATCGGCAATTTTCCTTTTGCCTGTGGGTTTTGTTGCTGAATACTTTGCCCGTGATACCGATAGTCGCATTTGCGGCGCTTTTCTTTTTCGCAATCGCGAGTTTTTTCTTCGCGCTTGCGGAATCCGCGCTCTTTTCCCTCGGCAAATGGCAAACCCGGCAAATGGAAGAAAACGCATCGCGCTTCGGCCAGATCGTCCTGAAACTTCTCGGCCAACCACAGGATTTGCTCGCCACCATTCTTCTGGGCAACACGTTTGCCAATGCCGGAATCGTCGGCGCATTTCTCTGGATTGCATTGTGGGAGAAGTGGCCGTTGCTCCCGTCACTTGCGGGATTACTCCTGTTTATTTTGCTCGCGGTGGAGATTGCGCCAAAAGCTCTAGCGGTGCGCGCGCCGGAACTTTGGTCACTGCGGGTTGCCCGGCCAATGGCTCTTTTGCAACACCTCACGCGACCTTTGCGCCAAATTGCACAACAGTTGAATAGTTTCATTTTGCGCGCGGCGGTTCCCAAATCGATTAAGCCACACACCAAAATGTCGGATGGAGAATATCAAGAGTTGATCGAACTGGCCTTTCAACAAGGGACACTCGCGCGCTCGGAAAAGGAAATCATTCTCGAAATCATCAGCCTCGACCGGCGCACCGCCAAAGACGTGATGAAACCGCGCTCGCAGATGGCTTCAATTCCAGACGATTTGTCGGTCGAAGACATGATGGCCGCTTCGCGCAAATACAAACATCGCCGCTTGCCCATGTATGACGAAACCCCCGACACCATCGTCGGCGTGCTCAACACCCGAACGCTCTTGTTGGATCCGCAAGTTGATTTGTCCGATGCAATAGAGTTCCCGTCCTTCGTCCCGGAGAGCATGAACTTGCTTCAACTTCTCAAAAGTTTGCAGCGTCAACAACGTGGCCTGGCCATCGTGCGCGATGAATTCGGCGGCACCGCGGGCGTCGTGACGATGGAAGATATTCTCGAGGAAATGATCGGCGAAATTCGCGGCGAAAGTGAAGTGCAAGGATTCGTCATGGAAAAATTAGACAAGGGCCGCTGGCGAGTGAACGGGACCATGCGGCTCGAAGATTTTCGCCGTGAATTCCCGCAACTGGGCGAAGTGGAAGTCGCAGAAACCCTCAGCGGATTGCTCGTTGATTTGCTGGGAGTTGTTCCCGCTGCGGGGGAATCCGCCACGTTTCGCGGCTTGCGGTTCACCGCTCAAGTTGTGGATGAACGACGCGTCAAGGAATTGCTTGTCGAAACCCTCAACAAACGGAAATGAACGACAAGAGCATTTTAATTTTGTTCGTGTTGGGAATCAGCACGGCGCTGTCGTTCCTTTTTTCCGGAATGGAATCCGGCGTCTTCGCGCTTAATCGATTGCGCATTCGCCAATTGATGCGAGCCGGAAATCCGCGCGCCACCGTCCTCCATCATTACCTGGAAAATTCTGAAAATTTTCTTTGGACTATTTTCGTCGGGAACACCGTGGTTAATTTCACGATCTTCACGTTGGTCGTGTTGACGCTGCATCGCTGGTTGCACGCGTGGCCCCTCTGGGAAGTCGTCGCGTTTTCTGCCGCCGTCTTTCTCTTTTTTATCTTTTGCGAACTATTGCCCAAAACGTTGTTCCGTCTTTTTCCCAATCGGCTTTGCCTTTTGTTGGCGTCGCCGTTTCGGGTCATTCACCTCTTGCTGCGTCCGCTGGTGAAGTTGGCCGCATGGTTCGCGCGCTGGCTTTTGCCATGGACAGGCGGAAAAGTTTTCACGGGTCGTCTGGCGGGCAACCGCGAGGAACTCCGTTTCGTAATGCAGGAATCTTCCGAGAGCCTCAGCGCCGAGGAGAAAACCATGATCAACCGCGTGCTCGATTTGCAAAACGTAACCGTCGCGCAGGTCACCGTACCGCTCGCTAAAACCGTGACCGTGGCGACGGAAACGCTGATGGAAGAAGTGTTGAAAATTTGCCGCGACAAAAATTTAACGCGCTTGCCCGTCGTGCAAAAAGAATCGGGCCGCGACCGGATCATCGGTGTGATTAGCCTGAAAAAACTTCTTTATCTCGACGCCTTGGATTTAACCAAACCCGCTGGAGATTATGTGAATCCCGCACTTTATTTGCGCGACGACATGCGTCTGGAAGAAGCCCTGCGCCGCATGCAACGGAGCGGTCGTCGGCTCGCGGTTGTTCTCAGCCGCGACCAAAGCGAAATCGGCATCATCAGTTTGCAGGACATTTTAAAAACCATTTTTGGGGAGGTCAGTTTGTAAATGGACTGGGGCCTCATCATTCTAAAAATCGTCGCCGTTTTCATTCTCGTATTGCTCAACGGCTTCTTTGTTGCCGCAGAATTTGCCCTCGTCAAAATTCGTGAGACGCAACTCGATCCGCTCGTCGCAAAAAATCATCGACGCGCCAAAATCGCGCGCTGGGTAATCAATAATCTCGACACGTCATTGAGCGCGGCCCAACTCGGAATCACCGTCGCGAGCTTGATGCTGGGCTGGATCGGAGAACCCGTTTTTGCCGATTTATTGCAGCCGGTTTTCCGCTGGCTCCATCTCGAATCGCATACGGTGCAGCATTGGATTTCCTTCGTCATCGGACTTTCCGTCATCACTTTTTTACACATCGTGGTGGGCGAACAAGCACCTAAATGGCTGGCGATTCAAAAACCATTGGAAACTTCCCTCTGGGTCGCCCAACCGCTCGTTTGGTTCCGCAAAATTTCTTATCCATTCATTTGGCTGCTCAATCAATCCTCGCTTTGGGTGCTGCGGCGATTTGGAATTCATCCGGTGAGTGAAGCGGAACTGGGCCATTCGGAGGAAGAGTTGCGCCTGCTTTTTACCGGTGCGCGCAAACATTCCGGCGGCACGACGTTTGGACGCGACATCGTTTTGAACGCGCTGGATTTGCGTAGCCGGATCGTGCGCGACGTGATGCGTCCGCGTCAGGAAATTGTTGCGCTTGATTCCGAAGCCAGCATCGCTGAATGCCTCGAAATCGCGGAGAAAACCCGCTACTCCCGCTTCCCGCTCTGCCGGGCTGGCAACTTCGACCAAACCGTCGGTGTGGTTCATTTCAAAGATTTGTTTGCGATGCGTTCCAAAGTGACGCGCGGCGAAGATCTCATCCCCACCGCGCGCAAGTTGATTTATGTTCCCGAAACGTCGCGCTTGGAAAAATTACTCCAACTTTTTCTCGAGCGAAAACTCCACCTGGCCATCGTCGTCGATGAATACGGCGGAACCGTTGGCATGATTACATTGGAAAATATTCTCGAGGAATTAGTCGGACAAATTCAGGACGAGTTCGATCAGGAACAGCCCCTTCTCAAAAAAATCGATGAAGGAACCTGGGAAATTGCCGGCGCCTGGCCGCTCCATGACTTGTCGGATTTGGTGGGCGAATCCCTTCAAGAAAACGGAATCACGTCAACCAGCGGTTGGGTCACACACCAGCTCGGCGGATTTCCGAAAGTCGGCGACGCGCTGGCGGTTGGAAATTTCGATTTGCGCGTGGAAGAAATGGACGCCCTGCGCGTGGCGCGCCTGAAATTAACCAAACGCGAGCAACCGGAAATCACCTCACCAGATCAAGAGCAGAATCGCGAGTAACAGCGGTTGAAAATCCGCTGAAGACTCGGCGCGCTTTTTATCGAGGAACCACGGAGTCGTGACCACAAAGGCAATCATCCCGAACGCAAATTGGAAAAAGAAATTTCGCGCATTGAGTCCTGCCACAAACCAACTGCTCAAGGCGAGCAGCCAGAGACCAAAATTTTTATTTTTGCGCCAACGGTGCAGGAGAAGTTTTGCGATCCCTCGTGCATTGACGAGCGCCACCAGCCAGATCAGCGGAAAAGTCCACTCCGGCAGCTTGCTAAAATTTTGGTTCAGTTGAGGTGGGTTGAAAGAAAGTTTCAACCAACTCGTCCCCAGTAAAATCGCTCCGGAAAAAATTGCGATGGTGACCGCGAGACCCACGATATTTTGCAGTGGCAATTTCTGGCCTAAAACGCAAAGCGTGGCAATGGTGCCGGCGACGAGCAGAAATAAACTTGCCATGGACGATTCCAATCCGGCGGCGCGACCCATCCAAGCCGCGAGAAAAAGAATTCCAAAAAAGAGCCCTGGAAAAATTGGTTGGATTCGGCTTTTTGTTTTTTCCAGGGCGTCTTTTTTCAAGGCCATTCCCAGTAAGTTTTCGTCGCAACCGTTCACGGAGAAAACGTAGTCGAGGAGTGCCGGAGTCAAAAGCGCAAAAGCCGCCTGATAGCCGCGCCCGGCACGAACGTTACATTAAAAAAAGTGAAACAGGTTCCCGATTCGTCGCGCGGCTTTACGTTGATTGAATTGCTCGTGGTCATCGCCATCATCGCAATCCTCGCTGGGCTGCTTTTGCCCAGTTTGGCGGGTGGCAAAGAACGGGCGAAACGCACCGCTTGCAAAAATAATCTTCGCCAGCTTGCCATCGCTTCCCATCTCTATGCCGAGGACCAGCGCGGCGAAATCCCCACCGGCATCGCGGATACGGGCGACGATTATACGCCGCTGATTTCGACCAATACCTGGAGCGCGTTTGTGCAATCCGGTGGAAACAAAAAAATTATCGGTTGTCCCGATCTGCCCGCGCCGTTTGTCCCCGGCGGCTATTCGATGCCGCCCTACGGAATGGTGCTCGGCTACAATTATTTTGGCGGACATCACCCCGAAAATTGGTCCGGCATTGATCCAAACATGAGTTGGATTTCTCCCAAGAAACTGACGGAAAAAAGCGATCTCGTAATTTTCGCTGACCTTAATGTCTGGTCGCCGGGAAGCCAAACGGTCGCGCCGCACGGAAAAAATGGACCGATTGTGCAAGCAGACGATGCAACCAATCCCAATGCCAGCGGCGCGACTTCAAAATCGCTCGGCGCAGTTGGCGGAAATGTTGGCGCGCTCGACGGTTCGGTGGTTTGGAAACGAATTGATAAAATGAAGGAGTATCAATTGTCGCCCAATCAAAATGAATTGTTCGGCGTGTGGTGAAGGCGGTCCTAATTTAAAACAGCGATTGTTGCCCAAGCGCGGGTTGTGCCGGAATAATCGGCAACGAAATTTGCGGCACGAACGCTTCGTTGAAAACGGCGGGGGCAACGGGCGAAACAGGAATTGGCTCCAAATAAAACGTGGGGCAGGGAACTTCTTGCGCGGTTACTTGCACGGCGATGTGCGTCGCACCAATTTTTTGCAAACGACCTGCGACGGCTTTGCGCGCGAGTTCGGGTGTGTTGCAATCTCGGCTCAGGTGCCCGAGGTAAAGTTGGCGCAATTCCGCCGAAGCAATCTGCTCGGCAACATCAGCGGCGGCGTCGTTGGAAAGATGACCGTGGCGACTAAAAATTCGTTGCTTCAAACTCCACGGACGACGCGGATCGTCCTGCAACATCTGCACGTCATGATTGGTTTCCAGAACTAAAATGTTGGAAGCGCGGACGCGTTCGATGATGAGTTTGGTGCAATGGCCTAGGTCAGTCAGGAAACCGATTTTTCCAGCGGGCGTGTGCAAAAGAAATCCGACTGGATCAATCGCGTCGTGCGGAACGGAAAAAGTGTCCACGCGCACATCGCCGATTTCAAACGAGTTGCCCGTGTCGAAAAGTTGCGCCTGAATTTTCATTTTCAGTTGCCCTTCGATGGCTTCGCGCGTCTGGCGATTGCAGTAAACGGGAAGATCCAAGCGCGCGGCTAACCCGACGAGACCGGTGATGTGGTCAGAATGTTCATGTGTGATGAGAACCCCGTTCAACCCCTCGGGCGCGCGGGAAATGGTGGCGAGCTTTTGGCGAATCTGTCGTCCGCTGAACCCGGCGTCGATCAGGAGCCGGACTTCGCCCGTCTCGAGATAAGCGCAATTGCCGCCGGAGCCGCTGCCGAGAATCGTGAACTGAACAGACACGGCGCGAGGGTAAAATGATCGAGCAATCAAACCAACATTTTTCTGGGAATAAACCGTTACCAGAAGATGAGAAACCCTGGATGGAGCAGTGCGCTTAAACCTGTAACGTTTGCCAACGCCTTCACGTCTCAAACTTGTTCATGAAAAATTTATTGAATCTCGTCGCGCTGGCCGTTTCCTTTTTCGCGTTTTCCACTCACGCAATCGAAGCACCTCGACCCAATATTGTTTTTGTTCTCGTGGATGATTTGCGCTGGGATGCGCTCAGTTGCATGGGAAGTCCTGTCGCGAAAACGCCGAACATTGATCGGCTTGCCAAGGAAGGCGCGTTGTTCAAAAACTTTTTTGTGACGTTACCGCTTTGTTCGCCGAGTCGTGCCAGTTTTTTGACCGGCCAATACGCACACAAAAACGGAATTCTTGACAACACGGACCGTGCGGCGCGGAGCCACGAGCTGGTGACGTTTCCGAAATTATTGCACGACGTCGGCTACGAAACGGCTTACATCGGCAAATTGCACATGGGTAACGACGATTCACCGCGCCCTGGATTTGATCGCTGGGTGAGTTTTAAGGGTCAAGGCGTTTACAACGATCCGATGATCAACTTCGATGGCAAAGCGGAGCGGGCGCCCGGTTACATCACTGACATTTTGAACAGCAACGCGGTGGCGTTTGTGAAAAAGGAACACACCAAACCTTTTGTGCTTTATCTCGCGCACAAGGCGGTGCACGGGCCGTTCACCCCTGCGGAGCGCCACAAAAATTTATATGATGGCGCGACGGGGCAACCTCCGCCGAGTGCGCGCGATTCGCTTGAGGGCAAGCCCGCCATCACTTACAGCGAGCGAAAGGTCATCAACGGAAAACCACCCAAATCCAATTCGAAGGCGTGGAAAAATTTTCCTACCCTCACCATGTTGCAACAATTGCGGGCTCTCGCCGCGATTGATGAAGGTATCGGGCAAATTTTTTCTGCGTTGGAAGAAACCAAACAACTCGACAACACCATTTTTATTTTCAGCAGCGACAACGGATTTTTCTGGGGCGAACACGGCCTCGGCGACAAACGTTGGGCTTACGAAGAATCGATTCGGGATCCGCTGCTCGTCCGTTATCCAAAAATGGCGAAGGCCGGAAGCGTCATCAAAAAAATAGTTTTAAACATCGACCTCGCGCCGACGTTGCTCGAATTGGGCGGAGCCAAAATTCCGAACGACGTTCAGGGCCAATCTTTTTTGCCGCTCTTGAAAAATTCGAAAGCGAAATGGCGCGACTCAGCTTTGTTCGAGTATTTCAACGAGAAACCATATCGCACTCCCACATGGCAAGCTGTACGCACTGACCGCTGGAAATATATCCAATATTCCGAACTCACGGGCATGGATGAACTCTACGATTTGAAAGCAGACCCGTTTGAGATGAAAAATTTAATGAACGATTCCACAGCGCAAAAATCCCTTAAAAATATGAAAGCAGAACTGGCTCGGCTCCAAAAAAGGTATCGAAATTAAATCTGTCTGTTTCGGCAGGTTGCCACTTTCAACGTTCACGGTGTAGGCAGTCTCGGGCAAAAATTAGCTCCGACGAATTTACACGTCACAGATATGCACCCCTTGTTTTAAGGAGGCGATTTTGTCTTCGCGTTTGGGAATGAATTCCTGTGCAACAAATCCTTTGAAGCCAGTTTCTAAAATCGCTTTCATGACGGCAGGATAAAAAATTTCCTGCGTTTCATCGATTTCGTTTCGGCCCGGGACGCCACCGGTGTGGTAATGGCCGAATGATTCGTAATCCCTTTTGATCGTCGCCATCAAATCGCCTTCCATGATTTGCATGTGATAAATGTCGAACAGCAGTTTGAAACGCTCGGAGCCAACCCGCTTGACCAGATTGACACCCCAAGCGGATTTGTCGCACATGTAATCCTTGTGGTTGACGCGGCTGTTCAACAATTCCATGCAGACTGTAATCTTGTGTTTTTCAGCCAAGGGCATGATGCGCTTCAAACCGATCGCGCAGTTTTCTAGACCTTTTTCATCGTCCATTCCCGCGCGATTTCCTGAAAAGCAAATGACGTTCGGCGCGCCTGCACTGGCGGATGCTGGAATGGTTTGTTCAAAAAATTTAAAAATCGTATCGTGATTCTCGATGTGGTTGAGGCCGCTGGCAATTCCGCCGGGAACGCCGCTGACCATGGCGCAAGTGAGATCGTATTTTTTCAATGTCGGAAAATCTTTTGCTTCGAGCAGTTCAACGGATCGCAGCCCAATTTCTTTTCCTGCTTTGCACAAATCTTCGAGCGGGATGTTGGGATAGCACCATTTGCAAACCGAATGGTTGATGCGCCCCTTGAGTTTGGTTCCAACCGAATTTTCCGCTGCCTTCAAGCGGTGAGAAAGAGTCGCCGCCGTTGTTAAAACGGCAGCACTTCCGGCAATTTTGCGCAGCGCGGAACGGCGTGAAATGAAGTTGTTCATGAGTAAATTACAGGCGGTTTGAGTGCGGTTCGTTCAGATCCTGCGAATGACGTTCATTCTCGCGGCGGGCCAAAGATTTGCAGCCACAAAAGACCACCGCGACAACAAGGAGAAGGATGGAAAGGAGCTTGGGAAAATATTTCATGCCAATCAGGATTTGTATTTGTTGTAACGGTCGCCCACAAAATCCCAGTTAATCACGTTGTAAAATGCAGCAATGTATTCGGGCCGTTTGTTTTGATATTTCAAATAATAGGCGTGTTCCCAGACATCAATTCCGAGAAGAGGCAAGCGCCCGGCGGAGAGCGGCGTGTCTTGGTTGGCAGTGGACTCAATCGCCAATTGATTATTTTTGCCCAGGGTCAGCCAAGCCCAGCCACTGCCAAATTGTTTGGTGGCGGCTTCAGAAAATTTCTCTTTGAATTTATCAAATCCGCCAAATGTTTTCTCAATCGCTTTGGCCAATTCATTCTTCGGTTCACCTCCGCCATTTTTTTTCATCATGTACCAGAATATAGTGTGATTGTAATGACCTCCGCCGTGGTTGCGGACGGCGGCGCGGATTTTTTCTGGAACTGAGTCCAAACTTTCCAGGAGCTGTTCGAGCGATTTTTTGGCCTGATCGGGAAATTCCGCGAGTGCTTTATTCGCGTTGTTGACGTAAGCGGCGTGGTGTTTGTCGTGGTGAATTTCCATGGTGCGCGCGTCGATGTGCGGCTCCAGCGCGTCCAACGGGTAGGGCAGGGGTCGAAGGTTGAAGGGTCCGCTGGGATTCGCCTGCGGCGCGGCCGGTTGCGCCTGCAAACCGGCCAAAGGAGAAATTGTGGCAACAGTCGCGCTGAGGAGCGCGGTTCGTTTGATGGCTTCTCGTCGTGTGATCATAAATTGGCCGATTGGTGGTTCGGCAAACGGTGACACGAAAGGTTTTTTTGCGCCAGTGGGAGTTTGGCTGAATTTGGTTTTTGAATTCAAGCTCGGGGCGGATTGGCGGTGCTCAACTTTTCCAGTCAAAGGCGTTTTTTTTCAGCGCGTAAATGTAGCCGACAAACAAAATACCGAGGAACGAAATCATGGAACCGAAAATCAGCGTGGCATTTTCTGTGAGCATTTTTCGGTAAACCAC
>JBKJOZ010000306.1:0-6166 GCA_046595315.1 Limisphaerales bacterium | reverse complement strand
GATTGAGCTTCGAGAAACCACGGTTCGTATTCAGACCAGTTGGTAAGCCGACTTTCAGAATATCGATTTGAACGCGGGCCTGAACCTTGATTATGGGCGCTCATAGCAATCTACTCTGACAGAACTGCTGTCTAAGTGAATTTATTTTCTCTCCTTCGTTTCTTGATTCTTGGCAGGGATCCACTCATTCAACCCGCGCTCATTTGACGAGACAGGATTCTTCGATTGCAATAATTCCAGCGCTTCACCGACCAAATAGAGCGAACCGGTGATAACGACAAAAGAATCCTGAGCCGTTGCTTCAAGCGCTTGCGCCAAAGAATTCAATGCCACGATTTTTGCGCCCGGATTTGTTTTGCGAATGACGCGTTCCAATTCTTCCGGCGCAGTCGTTCGTTCGCTGCTCACCGGAACAACAAATAATTTTTCGGCAAGCGGTGCGAGGGTTTTGCAAATCAAAGACCATTCCTTGTCCTGCAAAATGCCGAGGATGATCGCCGGTTTCTTTCCGGGAAAATGTTTGGCAATCGCATCGCGCAAAGCCATCGCGCCGGACGGATTATGTGCGCCATCCAGCAAAATCGTTTGGCCGGATTTCGTTTTAATCTGCTGAAGGCGTCCGGGCCATTGTAATTGCGAAAGCCCGGCGTGAATTGCGTCTTCCAAAACGGAAATCTGTGGGTCGAGAGCCCGCGACGTGGCAATTGCGAGCGCTGCATTGAGACGCTGATGTTCACCGAGAAGCGGAAGATCAATTTTATCGAGCGGCGGCGTTTTCGTTTCGGCGAAGTCAATTTGCGTTAGAGGAGAATTTCTTTCGCGAGCCGTTCTGGCAATCACATCGAGCGCTTCGGATTCGCTCGTCGCGGTAATCACGGGAATGCCAGATTTGATGATGCCCGCTTTTTCTGCGGCGATTTCAGTAACCGTATTGCCGAGCCATTTCTGGTGATCGTGTGCAACATTTGTAATCACACTGGCGAGCGGCGTGATAATGTTCGTCGCATCGAGCCGTCCGCCCATGCCGGTTTCCCAAATCACCAGATCGCATTTTTGTTCCGCGAAATATTTCAAAGCCATCACGGTAACGACTTCAAAGAATGTTGGATGCGCGTCAGCGGGAAATTGTTTCAGCAGCGGTTGAATTTCAGTAACGAGGCGAACGATGCTCGTTTCGGAAATAAGCTGCCGATTGATTTGGATTCGTTCAGCGAAAGAAACGAGATGTGGCGACGTAAAAAGTCCGACACGCAATCCAGCCGCGCGATAGATGCTTTCCAACATCGCGCAGGTCGAACCTTTGCCATTCGTCCCTGCGACGTGAATGAAGCGAAGTTTTTCCTGCGGATTTCCGGCGAGCGTGGCGAGTTTGAAGGTGTTCTCCAAACCAAACTTCGCGCCGAACATCTGAAGGTCGTAGAGAAATTGAACTGCCTCCGCGTAGGTCATTTCAAAATTTAATCTCAGAAGAATCGAGGTCGAGCAGGTCGTATCTTTTCCAATTCACGTCGTCGAAATGCCACCATTCGGTTGGCAAACCGGTGAAGCCATGTTTTCCCATGACGCGCTCCAGCAAATCTCGATTGCGAATCGCTTCCTCAGAAGCGCCGGTGTAATTGCGATGTGCTTTTTCCGAAAATTCGTCATAGCCCGAGGGCATCAACAATTCGTTTCCATCTTTCAAATTGATGAGCGTCACGTCCACCGCCGCGCCGCGATTGTGGCGCGAACCTTTTGCCGGATTGGCGACATAACCTTCCACCGGATAAATCGCCCACATTTTTCTTTGCACAGAAATCGGGCGATACGCGTCGTAAATTTTTAATCCAAATCCCATTTGGTTAAATTCTTTTTGGGCGGCACCCAATTTCTTTGCAACGGCGCGATGGAGAAACGCCCGGTCGCCGTCGTAAAGTTTTTGTCCGGTAAAATTGTTGGTCGTGGCGTAACGAACATCGAGCACGACGTTGGGAATAATTTTTTTAACTTCGACCAGATCATTGGCAGACCGGGTCGCACAAGAACTGGCGACAAAAGCGCAAGCGACCAGAGAAAAAAACGAGCGGTTAATTTTCATTTGCTTGCATTGAATTACGGAAGGAGCAGCGCGCGATAAAATCGTTTCGTGAAATTAGTCGATTGGTTGTCGATGAATACCAGTTGGCCAGCGAGGTTCATTTGATTGGTTGAGAGGGGCGTCCAGCCGGTCAAATTGTCGGAAATTTGAATAACATAATTTCGACCGGAAATGCCGCTGAGCGAAATTTGGTAACGCCCATCCGGCAAGCGAGTGCCGGTTTCGACCGCAGTAACGGTGCGCAAGGTAATTTGTCCCGCTGCAAAAAGTGTGACCAGCGACGTGCCGTTGGTTGAAGAAACCAGTTTGCTCACCGGTTGATCGGTGAAGCCAATCGGCGTGGTGGTTCCGTTCGTTACGTTGGAGGCGGCGTCAAATAGAACCTGAGCCCATTCCCTTTCTCCAGCGGCGACGGTTTGGTTGGTGGCCAAGGCGAGGGTTGCGCCAAATTTTCCGTTCGCCACAAGATTTGTGTTGGCCGAAAACGTTGCGCCAACACTGCTGCTGGCAATTCTCGGATTACTCAAAACTGCCGGGTCGTAAATTAAACTGAAATTCAATGCATGTTCGTCACCGACCGCTTGCATTTCAATCGGCACACTGATCACACCGCCAATGTGGCCGTCTCGTCCGTGTGCAAAAACGACACGCGGATTATCGAGCACGATCAACGTCGCCGGCGCGCTCGTCACGGATCCAAAATTGTTCGTGATAATAACGCTGTAACTTCCGGAATCTGACGATTGAATTTTACCGATGGTGAGCGTGGCGCTCTGTGCGCCTGAAATATTCTTGTTGTTGGCCAATTCATTTCCTTGATGGAGCCACTTGTAATTGAACGGGCCGGAGCCGCTGGCGAAAACGGCAAACGAAACGGTGGCGCCCGCCGGAGCATTCGTGCCGAGCGGTTGGGACGTGATAACGGGCGATGCAGCGACGCTCCAATTTAATTTGACGATGCCGTTGGTGCCGAGGCCTCCTGCGAGGGCAATTCGGTAGGTCACGCCATTGCTGGCGGGAAAAACGACGCGGCTCCAACCGACATTGCCCGCAGAATTATTATCGTTTGTGACCAGTGTGAGCGCGTTGACGCTCGCGCCGGTGTAAATTCCGAGCAACGTATCGAAGCCGCTGGCTATCGTATCGAATGTGACCGGCCCGGTGTTGGTGGCGGTCCATGAATACCAAATGGAATGGCTGGTGGAGATTCCGACGTGTGACGGTTCGCCGGTCTGGCGGGTGGCTCCGCGGTTACTGCCGGTGACCGAACCGGAATTGCCGGACAAAATAATGGCGCTGGAAAAATTGTCGTTCCACGCTGGATTGAAATTGAGTTCAACGCGGCCACTCACTCCGCCAGATCCATCGACGGCGATGCGATAAATGGTTCCAGCAATTGCCGAAAAAGTCACGGAGCTGGCATTGCCCGAGCCGTTGTTGCTGGCAACGGTGGTAAGCGCGTTGACGCTCGCGCCGGTGTAAACGGCCAGCAACGTATCGAAGTCGCTGCCGTCAGTGGTGATGGTGACGCTCATGTTGGACGGCGCGATCCAGCGATACCAAACGGAACTGCCACCGCCGTTGCCCGCATGATTCGGTTCGCCGGTTTCTTTGTTGGCGTCAATGTTGTAACCGATTACACCAGCCGTCGCGCCCGTCAGGATAAATGCGTTTGTGAAATTATTGTTCGTCGGCACCCCTAACTCGATGAGGATGCGCGCGGTGTTGTTGGTTTCGTTCGATTCCAAAATACTGTTCGCAGGATCGACGATCGCTTCGAGCCAATAGCGTCCCGGCGCCACGCCGGTGATGTCGATCCATTGATCTTGCAGAGTTGCGCCATAAACATCCGCCCAACCCACCGAAAGTCCCTGGACCAGTCCGCCGCCGTAAACTGCAGAAGCAGGCGAGCCAGGGAGGGCGGCGTATTTTTCCAAATCAATGATGGCGAAACTCGTTTTGTCTCCGGCCACCACGACGTTGCCGACGCCGTCATTGGTCAGTACAGTGCGCAAATGAAAATTCAGCCAGTTGTCAAAATGCAAATGGCCGTGCCCCGGATGAAATGCAAAATTTCCTGCGTAACGATCCGTGTATCCGCCGCCTGAATAAAAAATCCGTTGATAAACTCCCGGCTCCGTCGAGCTGCCGCGCAATTCCAGCGCGCCGGTTCCGGTGTTGGGCGTGGCGGTCGAGGCGCGCAAAAGGGTGCGACCGGGAATTTGGGTTCGGTCGAGATACCAACCGTATAAATAGTTATTGGCCGGGTCGGCCCAAACCGAAAGATCAGGCAGCAACGCTTGGCCAATTCCGTTGGGCTGGCTCCAGCTCAATAAAATAAAACCGCGCGCGCCATTGTTTCCGCGCACAGAAATTCGATACGTCGTTCCTGAAATGGCGTTAAAAGAAACGAGACTTGCGTTGTTGGTGTCGCCATTGTCATCGCAATTTATCGTCGTCAAATTTGTCAAAACGCTCCCGGTATAAATGCACAGTACCGTGTCAAAACTGCTGCCGCCGGTGCGGAAAGTGACGACCCCATTCGTCGTCGGCGTCCAGCGATACCAAACCGTGTTGTAACCATTCGTTTCGCCGGGCTCCGAGGTTGCGTCCGCATTGCCGCCACCCAAGCTGCCGGTTGCGCCCACCAAAACCAGCGCGGCGTTGAAGTTGTCATTTGTCGGACGAGGGCCGGGTGTGTAAGCGTCGGTCACGGAAATATCATCGAGATACCAACCTTCGTTGGTGATCGAAGTGTCGCTGCTAAATTCAAATTTTAAGGTGTGAATGCCGCCAACAAATCCGCCGAGACTCAAATTGGTTTGGGTCCATGAAGTGGCAGCCGTGTCCCGACTCCACAGCACGGTTTCATCCATGTAAACCCGCGCGAAATCGTAAGTTGTTTCGATGCTTGGAATTTTGAACCAGAAACCCAACGTCGCATTCGTGTAGCCGGTGAGATCAACGCTGCGCAATAAATACGACGCCATTGAATCCTGATATTTTGGAGCCGTGGTGGTTCCGCCAAAACCCGTGCCTGCGCAATAAATTTTGTTCGTGCCGGTATGCGTGAGTTCGCCACCAAAGGCCGAATTGACCACCGCCCAGTACGCAGGATTTCCCGCAATGTTCGCGTCGCCAAATTGCCAACCCGCGTCCAAACCATTTTCAAAACCGTCGGAGAAAATCGTGACGCCGTGAACTGGCAAAAAGGACAAAAGGAAAAAACAAATTCCGGAAAAAATCGTACGCCATTGAATCTTCATATTTTTGGAGGTTTTACCAGCGTTGGCGAGCCTACCTCAATACGCTTAAACCACAAATAAAAACACGGACGAACGGGATGGTTAGAGGATGTGCGACGAGCTAAATTTTCCCCCACTGCGGATTTTCGATGAAACCGTAGCAAAGCATGTGCAAAATATTCATCTCCACATCTTCCGCGCGTCCATAATGGGTCTCGTTGACGACGATAATTTGATCCGCAATTTCTGCCATGCGACCGCGTTTTGCGCCAATGAGTGCGACCGTGTGCAAACCGTTTTTCTTCGCCCATTCGAGCGCTTTGACGCAGTTCGGCGAGTCGCCGCTTACGCTAATGGAAAGAACCAAGTCGCCTTTGCGTCCGTAGTTTTCCAATTGGCGGACAAAAATATCGTCGTAGGAATAATCATTTCCGATCGCGGTCATCCAGCTGACGTTGTCGTTGAGCGATAGAACGCGAAAACGTTTGCCAACTTTGTCCGAAGCGCCTTTGCCGAGGTCAGTCACGAAATGCGACGCGTTCGACGCGCTGCCACCATTGCCAAAAACGAAAATTTGCCGGTCGTCTTTGAGTGCTTGCTGGAGAGTTTTGATGATCGCGGCCACACCTTCGACGGGAACGGAATCGAGCGCGGCTTTTTGGGCGGTGATGTAGTTGGAAATCCAATCGTTCATGCGGCGGGAAGTGTAAATGAGACCAACTTCAATTCAAGCTCCGTAGCCGCGTCTCGGGAGAGCGCGGGTAACTCGCTTCCAAATGCCCGCGCCCTCACGAGACGCGGCTACGGGAACTGGCTAGTTGCAACGCGCCAACCGGAACGGAGT
>JBKJOZ010000265.1:0-5243 GCA_046595315.1 Limisphaerales bacterium | reverse complement strand
CGGATCATTCGGATCAAATCGCTGGGCAAGATTGAGTTCTTTTTGCGCGCGCTTGTTGTCGCGCGTATTGCTGAAAGCTTTGCCGAGGTAGCTGCGCAACACCGCGCGTTGCGGTTCGAGAATGGCGGCGGTTTGCAAATCACGCAGGCCAGCCTCGGCGTGGCCTTGGCGAATTTGAATGAGTCCGCGACCGAGCCACGCATTGCCGAGCGCGGGATCGATGGCAATGGCCTCATCGAAATATTTTTGCGCGTCGGAAATTTTATTTTGCGCAGCTAATAAGAAACCTTTCAAGGCGAGGGCTTGGGCGTTGCGCGGCGCGAGCTGGAGACTTTTTTCGAGAGCTTCGAGAGCAGCGGAAGTTTGACCGAAACTGAATTCCAATTCCGCCAGTCGCGCCCAGGCAAAACCGAAATCAGGGGACTTTTTTATTGCAGCTCGCGCGGCATTGCGTGCGGATTCGAGTTCGTGACGGGATTGCAGATAATAGGATTCGGCAAGCCAATCGGTCGCGAGCGTCGGCGGTGCAGAACGAATCCACGTTTGATTTTTTACGGTGGCAACAAGTTCGCGCAAAGCGTTCGCCAGCGGTGATTCAACCGTTTTGATTTGGATATTTGCGTTTTCAACTTGGCCCACCGACAAAAGCAGAGCGGCTAAATAAATTTTTTCTGGATCGGAAACTGCGGCGTGATTTGTGGGATAATTTACGAGCGCCTGCAATAAATCGCCGTTGCGATAAGCATCAATGGATGGCTCTAAAATTTTTCGTTCATCGTCGCTTAAACTTAGCTCGTTGAGATCGAGCACCGCGGGATAATAAAGTGACCATTGAATAATGTTAATCGCATCGAGCACTGCAGTTTTTGTCGGCGGTTTTCCAGCTTCCACGACGCCCTGCTCGCCGGAAATTAAATCCACTTTCCCCTGGTCGTTATTGAGGGCGACTGCGCCGTCGATGAGTGTCACCACGGTGCGTCCGCCATCGTCCACCGCCAGATTGAATTCCGTTCCACGAATCGCACCTGAAGCGAGAGGCGTGCGAAATTCCATTTCGGCCGGTTTCTCGCGACTGAAAAAATAGGCCGAGCCTTTATTGACATCGAGCACAGCCTGTTTGTCGGGCGCGGTTGGCGGACGAATTTGGAGTGTGGTCAATTCATTGACGCGCAGCACGGTGAGGTTGGAAAGCCGAATGGTGGCGCGACTGCGAGCGCCGGTGCGAACGCGATCTCCCAGTCGCAAGATTCGGTTCGTTTGGCCCAAAGTCCACTCCGCCTGACCGGATGGCGAAATTTGCACGGTGCCTTCAAGTGTCAAAAGAATTGCATCAGGATTTTTGTCGGCGGCGACAGTGACGATTGGTTTTAGCCACAGGAGCGACAGGAGTAATAAAAGGCGGAATCCTAATTTAAGAAAATTCACAAGTAGATTGATGCGGCATGTTTAGCAGTACGGAGTTCGCGCTGACAAGCGAATCAACGGAAGATTGGCTTTGTTTTACGAGGTGTTTTTGCTATAAATGCGTTTGGTTTTTCCACATGAACACTCACTCGCGCTTAACGCCTACTCTTGTGTCTTTTTTTTTCCACAAACGCGCTTGTCGCTTCGTCCTGATTTTGTGCGTCGCAGGTTTTGCTCAAAATGCTCTCGCCCAATCGCCGTTGATTACTGCGCAACCGGCGTCGCAAAATGTTGTGACGGGACAATCCAATGTCGCTTTCAGCGTCGTTGCCAAAGGTTCGACGCCGCTGTTTTTTCAATGGAAACGAAACGGCGCGTTTATCCCCGGTGCGACCGGCACGTCGCCGAGTTCTCCAGCAAGCAATTCATTTTTGATTCCTGGAAATATCTCTTCCACCAATGCAGGCAGTTACAGCGTTGTGGTTTGGAATTCCGCGGGGGCGTTGGACAGTAGCGTGGCTATTCTTCTTGTGACAAATATCGCGATTCTCCCGGCAAACGATAAATTTGCATCAGCTGGAACTCTATCCGGCTTTTCGGGAACGGGACGGTCCGGAAATGTTAATGCGGGAAGAGAATTAGGTGAACCCGATCACGGGGGTAAACCAGGTTCCGCGTCGGTGTGGCTGAAATGGACCCCGCCCGTCAGTGGGATTGCGACGTTTGATACGAAAGGAAGCGGATTTGACACGACGCTCGGAATTTATATTGGTAACACCCTCAGCACACTGGTTCCAGTGGCTGGCGACGATGATCGGGGCGGTTTTTTCAACAGCGCAGTTTCATTCAACGCGACGAATGACACCACTTACTACATCGCCATCGACGGTTTTTATGCTAATCGCGGAAACATCGTGCTCAATTGGTTTCTAGAGCAAACCCGAGACGTGTTGCCGGAAATTATAACTCAGCCGAAAAGCGCCACCGTGGCTCTGAACCAAAGTGTTACTCTCACGGTGGCACTCGACCCCAACAAACCGCTGGTCCAATACCAATGGCATTTCAATGGACAACCCATTTTTCAAGAAACCCGTTCCTCGTACAAGATTGACACCGTGACGGCATCCACGGTCGGCGAATACACGGTTCTGATCAGCAGCGGTCAATTGATTCCGCGAAATGTTTTTTCCGCGACAGCGAACATTCAGATCAATGTTCAAGATGGCGGTTCCAATCCCGACGTCGCTGCGGAAAGAAAATTTCAGGATGCGTTCAATTCCACGGGCGGGAATCTTAGTGCAAGCGCCGTCGCGCCCGCTGGAGGGTTCACTGGAAGCCAAATATTCAATACTTACGCCGCGCCCAAACAAGCCGGTGAGCCGAATCATTGCGACGAAGCGGGCGGTTCATCCTATTGGTATTCCTACCGCGCACCGGCGAACGGAGTTTTGAAAGTGGATTCCATTGGTTCGACCTTCAACAATGTTCTCGCAGTTTACACCGGTTCGGATTTTGCCTCGCTCGTTTCAGTGGCCTGTAGCAGCACCAATGCAGGTCTAGGAAATGAAGTCGTAACATTTTCCGCCGTCTCGGGAACGACCTATTCCATCGTGAGTGATGGCGTTGGCGGCGTGACGGGATCGTTGACGCTTAATTACAATTTGACGGCGATTACGAATCAACCAGTCAGCAAGACGGTATCGGCTGGCACGAATGTCACTTTTACGGTCGGCGCAACTGGCCCATCACCCCTCCGCTATCAATGGCGTTTCAACACCACCAACATTCTCAATGCCACCAATACCTCATTGACGATCACCAACATTCAATCGACCAACGACGGAAATTACACTGTCGTGGTCACCAATTCGTTTGCGGCTATCACCAGTTCCATTGCGACGTTGACCGTCAACCAATCACCTGCGATCACGACGCAGCCGAAAAACCAAAACGTCACCGCAAGTTCCAATGCGACTTTCACCGTCATCGCCACCGGAAATCCCACGCCGACTTATCAATGGCGATTTGGTGCAACCAATCTGGTGGGCGCGACAAATTCCTCGCTCACCATCACCAATGCGCAAACGAATAACGCGGGGACTTATTCGGTGGGAGTCACGAACGCGCTCGGCGGCAGCGTCAGTTCCAACGCGACCTTGACCGTCAATGTTCCACCCAGCATGACGTTGCAACCGTTGAGTCAGACCTCAAACATCGGCGCGAATGTCACCTTTACTTCCGCAGCGACAGGGACTGCGCCGCTTAGTTTTCAATGGCGATTCGGTGGCAGCCCGGGAAATATTCAGGGCGCGACGAATACTTCCTTGACCGTCACCAATGTGCAGGCGTCCAGCGCAGGAAATTATCGCGTCATCGTGACAAACGTTGCAGGCACAGTGATGAGCGCCATTGCAATCCTGACGATCAACACGGCTCCAACCATCACCACGCAGCCACAGAGCCAGACCGTCACCTCGAACAGCAGTCCAACTTTGACCGTCACCGCCACGGGAACTCCAACGCCGTCGTATCAATGGCAATTCAGTAACACAAATCTTCCCGGCGAAAATGCCTCAACTTTGCTGCTATCTAGTTTCCGCACCAATAACGAAGGAACCTACCGTGTAGTCGTGAGCAATTCCGTCGGCACCGTGACCAGTTCCAACGCGACACTCGCGCTCAATGCGCCGATGCGAATCAACACTTTTTCATTCGCGAGCAATATTTTTCAAATGCAACTCATCGGCATCATCGGAACAAATTATATCTTTCAGACTTCGAGTAATTTGACCGACTGGAATTCGCTGCTCACCAACAACGCGACCAACGGATTCATCGATTTCTCAGAAACCAACCTCGGCACCTCTTCGAGCCGCTCCTATCGCGCCCAACAATTGCCGTAAATGGACTCTTGAAACGCATGGCGCAAATCGCCACTGTTTTCAAAATCTTTCAAGCGTCCCAACCGCGAATGAACGTTCCTACATTACAAAAAATTGATCGTTGGTTGGGCGTTCCACTTAGTTTTTTACTCACACTCCTGCGCCCTCTCGGACCACGAAATCCCGAGGGCGTTCCCCAAATTCGTAACCTTCTCGTCGTAAAATTGGCCGAGCAAGGCTCGACCGTCCTCGCCTATCCCGCCTTGCGCCGCGCCGTCGAAATGGTCGGACGCGAAAATGTTTATTTTATCTTGTTCGAAGAAAACCGTTTCATCCTTGAACTCCTCGAAATCATTCCTGAAAAAAACATCATCGCCATTCGCGCCGACAGTATTTTTTCGCTCGCCAAAAACACGCTCGCCGCCATCGCTCGTTTGCGAAAATTAAAATTGGACGCCGCCATTGACATGGAATTTTTTGCGCGCGGCTCCGCCATTCTTACTTTTTTGAGCGGGGCAAAAAACCGCATTGGTTTTCACAGCTATTTTGGAGCAGGACCGTATCGCGGTGATTTGATGACCCACCGGCTGCTCTACAATCCCTATTTGCACACCTCGCAAATTTTCCAGCTGATGGTCGAATCGTTGCGCGTTGAGGCCGCCGCGCTGCCAACTTTTGGAATTCAACCACCGCCCATCGATTCGTCTCTCCCACAATTTTCTCCGAGCGAGCGGGAGCTCGATGAGGTGAAACAAATAATTCATCGTGCGACCGCTCAATCCAATTGTCCGCCGCTGATTCTTTTGAATCCAAATGCAAGCGATTTATTGCCGCTGCGCCGCTGGCCGAGCGAACGTTACGTGGAACTCGCGAAACGATTACTCAAACGCTTCCCGGAAATTTACGTCGGTATGACCGGCGCGCCGAATGAAGCCGACGCCATCGCGAAACTGGTGG
>JBKJOZ010000178.1:0-15699 GCA_046595315.1 Limisphaerales bacterium | reverse complement strand
ATGGTTTCAATGCCGGGAGCGCGGTGGCGGCCGATGGCGTCGCCGCAAATGCGTTCATGACGACGACTTTGGCGACCGCAGTGGCTTCCTTTGTTTGGCCGGCCCTGGAATATTTCTTCCGTGGCAAACCGAGTATTTTGGGTTTCTGCTCCGGCGCCGTTGCTGGCTTGGTCGTCATCACTCCCGCCACCGGATTCGTTGATGCTCAAGGCGCGATGATCATCGGTTTATTGGCCGGGATCATTCCTTATTTTGCAGTGACCAAACTCAAAGGAATTTTTGGTTACGACGATGCTCTTGATACGTTCGGTGTGCATGCCGTCGGCGGGACTTTGGGCGCATTGCTTACTGGATTTCTGGCGACCGGATCGGTGAATGCCAACCTGACCTCCGCCAACAGTTATGCCGCGAAAAATGGCCTCGATAAAATTATCACCAATCACACGCTGTGGATTGAGCAACTCAAAGCGATGGGACTGACCATCGTGCTGGCAGTGGTTGGCACGGTTGTCATCGCCTACGTCGTGAAAGCAGTCGTCGGTTTGCGGGTCAGCGAAGACGTGGAAACCGTCGGACTGGACCTCGCGGAACATGGCGAAGAAGGCTACCACGGCACCGGCCATTGACCGTCGCTCACTGAGTAAAACTTCAAATGCACTCGCGCCGCCCGGGAAACCGTGGCGGCGCGATTTTTTTTAAATCACTCGGATAACCAACGCCGTCGTGTTGTCGCGACAGTTTTTAATTAACGATTCGTTCACGAGATGTTGCGCAGGGTTGGCGTCGGCAGGAGCAGGTTCGGGCGCGCGCAATAATTCCAACAAATGGTTGTCGTAAAGTTTTTCGACCAAGCCGTCGGTGCAGAGTAAAAAAATGTCGCCCGGCTCGTACGCGACCGCGCCCACCTGGGGATCGACAAATTGATTCCCGCCACCGAGCGCTTTTTGCAACACGCTGCGACGGGGATGTTCGCGGGCTTCGCGTTCGTTAAGCTTTCCATTGCGCAGCAACCAACCGACATGCGTGTCATCTTGCGTGAGTTGTTTGATGCCCCCTTCCCGAACCGGGAGATAATAAATCCGGCTGTCACCGATGTGCGCAAAAAACATCCAACCGGGCGTGAACCAGGTTAGGCTGAGGGTTGCTTCCATCCCGGCGCATTCCTCGTAGCTGCTGCCCAGATAAGCCAGCGCGCGATGGATTTGTCCGTAAAGTTCAGTTAAGACATCAGCGCGTCCGGCTTCCAAACCGAGAGCGGATTGCTGGAAGGAAGGCGGCAGGAGTTTCGTGATTTTTTCCACGGCAATTTTACTGGCGTATTCTCCCGCCAGCGCGCCGCCCATTCCGTCGCTCACCGCAAAAACGAAATCAGTGTTGATCATCGTCGCTTCGCCATGTTTTCCGAGGTGATGAACTTCCCGACCATCAAATTGCAGTCCTAAAAAGGAATCCTCGTTGTTGGGCCGGAACTTTCCGCGATCGGTGCAACCGGACCAGTGCAGGCCATTTTCGTTATTCTTTTTTGGTTTATCCATGGGATCAAATGACTATTTGGGGTCGGACAAAAGGGTCGCAAACTCAAAATCAATGATGCAAAAGCGGCCGTCGGATTGGCGATAGGTCACGTTCCGTTTATCGGGATCGTCGTGTTGCACGCCAAATTGCTCAAGCTCGCCGAACAACGTCTGGATGCGTTGCGCGTCCAGATGTTCCACCCGGCTCCCGCAATTGGAGGTGATAATACGAAGTTGCGTGGCATCGGCTTCCAGTAACTTCGGCACGAATTCGCAGCCGCGTTCCTCGAGATATTTCAAGATGCGCACTTCATTGGTGAATCGCGTTTCCGCATTCGGCCCGTGAAAAACTTTAAACACCCGGCCATCGAAGGTCAGATTCACCGTGGATCGGAGGGTATCTTTTACTTGCAGCATAATGGCGATGGCACGCGCGGCGATAGTATGGAGCAGGATGTGGTGGGTGAAAAGTCTGTTCGTTCCCGGATGAATAAATAAATTCAGCGTGTGCAAAAAATAACAGGCGAAAAAAGCAATGCCTCGCGTGTTTAAAAAAAGTGAGACGAGAATTTCAACAATTTCCCCACAAAATCGAGGTCAAAATTCATTTCTTGAAACTGAAACGTAACCCGGCAAACTTTTTGCTTAACGTTTTCAACCACGCGTAAAAGTGGGAAAATTAGTGCCTTAAACAAAAGACCATGACAAAATACAAACTCGAATACATCTGGCTCGACGGCTATCAACCCGTCCCCAACCTCCGCGGTAAAACGCAAGTCAAAGAATTTAAGAGTTTTCCGAAACTCGAAGAGCTCCCGATGTGGGGTTTTGACGGCAGTTCGACCCGCCAAGCCGAAGGTAAAAGTTCGGATTGCATGCTCAAGCCGGTCGCGGTTTTTCCCGATCCGACCAAGAAAAACGGCGCCCTCGTCATGTGCGAAGTCATGATGCCCGACGGCACCACGCCACACCAAAGCAATTCTCGCGCAAGCATTCTTGACGATGCGGACGCGTGGTTTGGTTTCGAGCAGGAATATTTTCTCTATCAAGATGGCGTGCCGCTGGGCTTTCCCGCTGGTGGCGGTTTTCCGCCGCCCCAAGGTGAATATTACACCGGCGTTGGCTACAAAAACGTCGGCTCCATCGCGCGCCAAATCGTTGATGAACATCTCGACCTCTGTTTGGATGCCGGCATTAACCACGAAGGCATCAACGCGGAAGTTGCCAAAGGCCAATGGGAATTCCAGGTGTTTGGCAAAGGTTCCAAGAGCGCCGCTGATCAGGTTTGGATGGCGCGCTACCTCCTCGTCCGCCTTTGCGAAAAATATGAAGTGGATGTCAATTTCCACTGCAAACCGCTCGGCAAAGATGTCGATTGGAATGGTTCCGGCATGCACTCGAATTTCTCGACCAAGCACATGCGCGAAGTGGGCGGCAAAGAATATTTTGAAGCGCTCATGGCGGCATTTGATAAATATAAAAACGAACATATTGCGGTTTATGGGCCGGATAATCACCTGCGTTTGACCGGCCTGCACGAAACGCAATCGATCGATAAATTTAACTACGGCATTGCCAATCGCGGCGCGTCCATCCGCGTCCCGCACAGCTTCGTCAACAACGGCTACAAAGGTTACCTCGAAGATCGCCGTCCAAATTCCCAAGGCGATCCTTACGCCATCGCCAGCCGCATCCTTCAGACAATCGCCACGGTGCCGCTCAAAAAATAAAACACTTACTGGCGGCATATGTCGCTAACGATCAACCGGCGTGGAGCAATCCACGCCGGTTTTTTTTGTTTCGCTTGAATCAGCCTACCGAACGGCAGAACGCGCCTAGACCGACTCGGGAGAATTTTATTCGATATAAAATTTTCAGAAACGTTCTTCTTTTTGAAATGTTTCAAAAGGCAGTCCGTCTGATCTTACGTATGAAAAAACTCCTATTGTTATCAGCGGTTCTGTTCGGAACCGCTGTTGCATCCCAAGCAGGTGGCGTTCACGTGGATGTCGGATTCCGATTACCGCTTCCACCACTTCCACGCATCGTCATCAGCCATCCGGCACCAGTTTATGTGGAGCGGGAGCGGTATTATGCGCCCGCGCCCCGCTACTGTGAACCGCCGGTGGTTTATGTGCCGCGTTGTGAACCGCCGCGATATTATCATTCGCATCATTCCCACCATCATGGCTGGAGAGACAGCGATGAATACCGTGGCTATGACCACGGAGATCGTTACGACAACTATCGCCGTTAACGGGCGATTGACATCGTAAACCTGGAACACACGGAAGCCGGAACCAACTGTTTCGGCTTCCTTTTTATTTGCCTTAAATTTGTCGCGCAGTATTTCCGTGGACAATTCATCAGCCCGGACGTTTCTTTCTCCGCAGAAATTATTCATGACACCCGAACCATTTTTCAAAGGCTGGGCCAAACCGGGACCAATTCCGCCCGGCGCGCTGGGCAACGGGCCACAAATTGAAAAGGGTGAAACGCTCGACGCCATCAGCGGACATTTTCGAATTTTTCAACTCGCCAATGGCCATCGCTTTTCGACCGATGACGTTTTGACTGCATGGTATGGCACGAGCTGGAGTCCAACCGCGAACACCGTGCTGGACCTTGGAAGTGGGATTGGAACCGTAGGAATGATTTCAGCGTGGCGATTGCAAGGCGCGCGTTTCGTCACGGTTGAGGCGCAGGAAGAAAGTGTTCGACTCGCCAAAAAATCGATGCGCTGGAATGGGTTGGAATCACGTTACGAAATTCGTCACGGAGATTTTCGCGACGCCTCCGTTTTGCGCGATGAAGAAAAATTTAATTTAGTTCTGGGCAGTCCACCCTATTTTCCGATCGGCAGCGGCGTCGAAGGAGATCATCCCCAAAAAATTGCGTGTCGTTTTGAAATGCGCGGAACGATTGCTGATTATTGCGCCACGGCAGCGAAACACTTGGATCACGGCGGATTTTTCGCGTGCGTCTTTCCCATCGCTCCACCCGAACAGGAATTGCGCGTGAAAGATGGCGCCCTTGCCGCAGGCCTCAGCATTGTTCGCACTCGGCCAATCGTGCTGCGCGAAGGAGAACGTCCGCTGCTCGGATTATTCGGAATGATGCGCGCTTCACATTTACCTGAAAACATTCGACAGCAAACTTGGCTCGAGCCCCCGCTCATCATTCGAACGCGCGACGGAAAAGTGCATCCGGAATATTCAGCCGTTAAACTTTCGTTCGGATTTCCGCCCTGATCGCGCGCTACTCAGGTTTGGCTGTCTTGCGATAGAAAGCGGTGGATTCGGGCGTCAATTTTTCTCCGCGCGGTTGGATTAATTTCGCCAGCAATCCTGTCCAACCCGTTTGATGCGATGCGCCGACGCCGCGTCCATCTTCACCGTGGAAATATTCGTAAAACAAAAGGTAATCGCGAAAGTGCGGATCGCTTTGCATCTTCGGTTCGTGATTGAAGACCGGACGTTTCCCCTGCTCATCTTTCAAAAATATTTTCACCAGACGCCGCGATAATTCCTCGGCCACATCGCCGATGGTCATAAATTTTCCCGAGCCCGTGGGACATTCAATTTTGAAATCGTCTCCGTAATAATGATGAAATTTCTGGAGCGATTCGATGATGAGATAATTGACCGGCATCCAGATCGGCCCGCGCCAATTGGAGTTGCCGCCGAACAAACCGGATTGCGATTCGCCCGGTTCATAACTCACGGTTAAGTGCGTTCCATTCGTCTGAAATTCGTAGGGATTTTTCAGGTGTTCTCGCGAAATGGCGCGCACGCCAAAGTCAGAAAGAAATTCCGTTTCGTCGAGCATCCGGCGCAAAAGACACTTCATGCGATGGCCGCGCAAGAGCGAAAGCAAATGGCGATTACCCATGCCGGAATCCTCCTGCCAACGCGATACGAGCCGCGCCAACTCGGGTCGATAATTCAAAAACCATTCGAGACGCTTGGTGAAGTTGGGAAGTTTTTCGAGCAATTCGGGGTCAAGCGTTTCAACGGCGAAAAGCGGAATTAAACCAACGAGCGAACGAATTTTCAGCGGCATCATTCGGCCGCTCGGCAAATTCAGAACGTCGTAATAAAATTCGTCCTGCTCATCCCACAAACCGATTCCTTGATCGCCGATATTGTTCATCGCTTCGGCGATGTGCAGGAAATGTTCGAAAAATTTCGTCGCGATGTCTTCGTAGGATTTATTGCGCGTCGCCAATTCCAGCGCGATGCGCATCAAATTCAGGCAATACATCGCCATCCAACTCGTGCCGTCGGCCTGGTTGATGTAGCCGCCGGTGGGCAACGGTTTGCTTCGGTCAAACACGCCGATGTTGTCGAGTCCCAGAAAACCACCTTGAAAAATATTGCGGCCCTGCGCGTCCTTGCGATTCACCCACCAGGTGAAGTTCAACATCAATTTGTGAAACACGCGTTCCAAAAAAGAAAAGTCGCCATCGTCGCCGCGATGTTTGCGATCAATTTGAAAAACGCGCCACGTTGCCCACGCGTGCACTGGCGGATTCACGTCGTCCAACGCCCATTCGTAAGCGGGCAGTTGGCCGTTGGGATGCATATACCATTCGCGCGTCAGAAGCAGGAGTTGCGACTTGGCAAACTCGGGATCAATTATCGCGAGTGGAATGCAATGGAACGCCAAATCCCACGCGGCGAACCACGGATATTCCCACTTGTCGGGCATCGAAATAATGTCGGCATTGTTGACGTGTTGCCATTCGCTGTTGCGTCCGTGTTTGCGCTCTGGCGGAGGCGGCGGATTTTTCGGATCGCCTTTAATCCATTCCGGCACGTCGTAGTAAAAAAATTGCTTACTCCAAATCATTCCCGCGAACGCTTGTCGCTGCACATTGCGCGCGTCATCGTTGAGAATCGGTTTCTGCAACTCGTCGTAAAATTCGTCGGCTTCGAGTCGGCGTTGCGCAAAAACTTCATCGAAATCTGCGAACGGTTTTGCGGCATTTCCTTTCGCCAGACGCAAACGAATTTGTTTTGAGCCGTGCGCAGGAACGGAAATTTTATGGTGGACGGCGGCTTTGGTTCCGGCGCGTTGCGGATTTATGGCGGATGAATTTCCCGCAATGACAAATTCGTGAAAGGCATCTTTGAAAAAACCTGGCGCGTCTTCTTGACCAAAAAGTCGGCGAGCATTCGTTTCATTTTCGCAAAATAACAATTCCGGCGCGCCCTCGAAATGAAGTTGGTAATCGCCGAGTGTCGAATGTTTCGCGCTGATGAGTTTTTTTTGCGCGGACAATTCTGGTTTAGGTGAATCATCTTTCCACGACCACGTGTTGCGAAACCAAAGTTGCGGCAGCAGATGAATCGTGGCTTCGTCCGGCCCGCGATTGTGGACAGTGACGAGCATCAAAAGATCGTCGGTTTCGGCTTTGGCGTATTCGATGAAAACGTCGAAGTAGCGGTCGTCGTTGAAAATCCCGGTGTCGAGCAATTCAAACTCCGGTTGGTCTTTGCCGCGCGTCCGATTTTGCTCCACCAATTGCGCGTAGGGAAATTCCGCCTGCGGATATTTGTAGAGCATTTTCAGATATGAATGCGTCGGCGTGGCGTCGAGGTAGTAATAAAGTTCTTTTACATCCTCGCCGTGATTTCCCTCTTCGTTGGTGAGACCAAACAAGCGCTCTTTTAAAATCGGGTCGCGACCGTTCCAGAGCGCAAGTGACAAACAAAGCCGCTGCTGCCGGTCACTGATTCCCGCGATGCCATCTTCGCCCCAACGGTAAGCGCGACTGCGGGCGTGGTCGTGCGGAAAATATTCCCAGGCCGTGCCGCCCGCGCTGTAATCTTCGCGCACCGTGCCCCATTGGCGTTCGGATAAATACGGCCCCCAACGTTTCCAACCTTTTGTGGAATTTTCAGCAAGACGCGCTTTTTCGGGATTGTTCATCGTGGGAAATTGTTGCGCGAGAGTGAAGGGAAACGCGTGCGCGGCGCAAGAAATCTTCGGGTGACGGGTTTTGGTTTTGCGGGACGTTCGGCTATCGATTTTGCGCACGGACGAAATTTGGCGGAACGCCAAATTTAACAAGCCGGAGGCCTGTTCCACCGAGGAAGCTTCGGACCTATTTTTTCTCGGTTGCGGTGGACGGAACGGCGTTTGTTCCTTTTTCAGAATTATCCACGTTTTGCAACAGCTTCCGTTTTGTCGTCGCATACATCTCGTTGGTGATGAGAGTGAGTTGTTTGCGAGCTTCGCCGAAATTGCCGAGCTTCCAGTTCACACGCGCGAGGTGAATGCGCACCCCCTCCCTCTCAACTTCGTCACGGGCAATTTTCAAAACATCGATCCACGCGACGAGGCCATCTTGGTAACGCGGCGGTTTGGTTCCATAAAAACTTTGCGCGTAATCAGTCGCCAAAACAAAATCCGTTGGCGCGAGTTTCATCGCCTGCCGATACAGCCCGAGTGCTTTGTCAAAAACTTCATTCTCTGAAATTTTGTAAAACTCCATCGCGTGTTTGCGAAAGAGATAAACCGTCGTCGCGAAATTCTGATAATAAACCGGCTCATTCGGATTTAGTTCAATCGCCTTGGCGTAATACTCAAACGATTTTTCCACCGGGCTGCGATGGCCGTAATAATTGGCGAGATTGTTCCAGCTCGCCGGATTTTTTGGATCGATTTCCCGCGCTTTTTCCCAATGTTTGACGCCCTCTTCTTCCTCGCGAATTTCCTGGAGAAAACTGCCGAAAGCCAAATGGGCGCGGGCATGCTTGGGATTGCGTTGCAGAAATTCTTCGTAGGCTTTTTTGACGGGGTCGAGTCGTTGGTTGATACGAAGGGTGAGCGTGGCTGAAGAAACATTGGTCGCCCCAGGGTTCTCTGTAATCCATTTGTCCACTTCCGCTTGTGCCGCATCGTCTTCGGCGAGCAATTTTAAATATTCTTTTTCGACGGGGTCATTTGTTTTTGGCACTTCGACGGAAAGTCCGGTCGTCTTTTCGACCAGATTGCTGACGGCAGCGTGCTGGTTGGTGGAAATTAGCGCGCTGAGAATGCCAATTAAAAGTTTGCTCACAGCGGAAAAGTAGCCCACGGCTACGATGACGTCGAGATTTGCAGCAAAAGGCAGTTCAAAATTGATGGCCCTTTTCAGGGAAAACCTGAAGCGAAAAGCATTGAATCGCTTCGGCAATCCGATTTGATTAGCGAAATCTCATCAGACCCCTTGGAAACGAGATTTCGCGATCAACCTCGCGCTTTAGAAAATCAAAAAATGAACTGGAACAACTATCGCTTCGCGCCCTTTTTACGCTTCGGTGCGGCCTCCTTTTTATTGATTGCCGCGAACCTTTCTGCGGCCAATCAAGTCGGGGATACAAACCTCATGGAAATTTCACCTGCTCAACTCAAAAAGTTGAGTCTGGAAGATTTGATGCAACTGGATGTTACTTCCGTTTCTCGCCGAGCAGAGCCTTACCGTGAGGCGCCTGCCGCCATTCAAGTCATCACGCAGGAAGATATTCGCCGCTCCGGCGCATCCAGCATTCCGGAAGCGTTGCGTTTGGCCAACAACCTGCAAGTCGCACAAGTGGATGCGCGTAATTGGGCCATCACGGCGCGTGGTTTTAATTCCGGCACCGCCAACAAACTTTTAGTGCTCATCGATGGCCGCACCGTTTACACTCCCCTCTTCTCCGGAGTTTTTTGGGATGTGCAGGATTATTTGCTCGAAGATCTGGATCGCATTGAGGTCGTCAGTGGGCCCGGCGCAACGCTTTACGGCGCGAACGCCGTCAATGGGGTGATCAACATCGTCAGCAAAAGCTCCAAGGATACACAAGGCCTCCTGCTCACGGGAGGTGCTGGGACTGAGTTGCGCTCCTTTGGCGGCTTGCGTTACGGCGGCATGCTTTCGAGTAATCTTTCCTATCGTGTCTATGGAAAATATTTTACGCGGGACGACAGCTTGTTCGCGGACGGCAGCAACGGGAAGGACGACTGGCAAATGGGGCAACACGGGTTTCGCATGGACTGGGATGCCTCGGAAAAAAATGTCGTGACCTTCCAAGGCGATATTTACAACGGCGAAGCAGACCAGCAGAGGAATAATGATCTCACCCTGTCCGGCGGAAATATTCTTTCCCGCTGGACACACACGGTCTCGGAGGAGTCTGATTTCAGCCTGCAATTATATTATGACCGGACGCATCGCAGAATTCCCGGGACCTTTGCCGAAGACCTCGACACCTACGATCTGGACTTTGACCATAATTTCGCGCTGGGCGGACGAAACAAAATCATTTGGGGCGCGGGCTTTCGTTACACCCGTAACGTCGTGGAGAATACACCCGCATTGGCGTTTCTGCCCGTCACACTCGACCGCAACCTCTACACCGTGTTCGCGCAGGACGAAATCATGTTGAATGAAAATTTGTTTTTCACATTGGGCAGTAAGATCGAGCACAACGACTACACTGGTGTTGAATTTCAACCCAGCGGACGTCTCGCCTGGAACATTACCTCCAATCAACTTGTCTGGTCAGCCATTTCTCGGGCAGCACGCACCCCTTCACGCATCGACCGCCAGTTGTTCGTGCCGGGTGAGCCGCCCTTCTCCGTCCTTGGAGGTGGATCCAATTTCGACTCCGAAACGGTCATTGCGTATGAACTCGGCTATCGCGTCCAGCCGCATCCCAAAATTTCCACCTCGATTTCGACTTTCTTCAACGACTATGACGACATCCGCAGCATCCGCACCAATTCACCCACGCCGGTATTTGCCAACGATATCCAAGGCGAAAATTACGGAGTGGAAATTGACACCACCTACCAAGTGCTTGACTGGTGGCGGTTGCGCGTGGGTTACGTTTTCCTCAAAGAAAACCTTCGCGAAAAAAGTGGCAGAGATGACTTAAACAACGCCGGGTTAGAAACCGCCGACCCGGAGCACCAAGCTTCGCTTCAATCTTTCATGAGTTTGCCGGGCCACATCGAATTAGACGGTCGCTTGCGCTGGGTGGACCGGCTCACAACCGTTTCCGGCGGCATCGAAGGAAGCGTCCCCAGCTATTTCTCGCTCGACCTACGCCTCGGCTGGAATCCAAGGGAGGATTTAGAATTTTCCATCGTCGGCCAAAACCTTTTGGATGATCACCATCCTGAATTCGGCTTCCCGAATGCCAACCGCCATGAGATTCAGAGAAGCGTTTACGGAAAGGTGACATGGCGCTTTTGAAGTTCCTCAAAAAACTTTTTTGGTGGGTCAAAAGGGCGGGACTCATTTTCACCGCGGAGACGCGGAGACGCGGAGAGAAAGGGCGGGCAGAAAGAAGTTCCCGCCGGTTCAACTCCGCGTCTCCGCGTCTCTGCGGTAAAATCGTTTTTTCAATTTGCCGGCTGCGCGAAACCCTGCTTCCGTTCCGCAAAAACTCATTCCAATTGTTCAGACTCGCCTCCCTCAGCGTGGGCTTGCTTTTTTTAGTCACGCTGAACTCCGTTCGAGCGCAATCGCCGGAATACAAAGTCAAAGCCGCCTATCTTTTTAACTTCCTTCAGTTTGTCGACTGGCCGACCAACGCATTTGCCAGCGAAACCAGCCCATTGATCATTGGCGTTCTTGGAGAAGATCCGTTTGGAAAAATTTTAGACGAAACGATGCAAGGTGAAGTGGTCAAAAACCGCAAGTTACAGGTGCGCCGTTTCAAAAACTACGGTGAAATTAGGGAGTGCCATATTTTATTCATCAGCGGCTCTGAGCTATCGAATCTAAAACCGATTCTAGCGAGCTTGAAGGGAAGGAGTATCTTAACGGTGAGTGACACAGAAAACTTTGTAAGAAACGGTGGGATGATTCGTTTTGTGAGCGAGAAAAACAAAATCCGGTTCAGGATCAATTTGTCGGCCTCCAAAGAGGCTCATGTGTTTATCAGTTCAAAACTCCTTCAGCTTGCAGAGATTGTCGAAACAGAGAAACGCCCTTAGATGAATCTCAGAGACGTTCCAATCCGGCGGAAGTTGACGATTGTCATCATGCTGACCAGTAGCGTGGTTCTGCTTCTGACCACCGCTGCGTTTATTACTTATGAAGTGGTCACTTTTCGCACCACTCTTTTCCAAAATGCGCAGGCCATGGCGCAAATCATCGCGGCCAACAGCACTGCCGCATTGTCTTTCGATGACCAAAAAGCCGCTGAAGAGATCCTTTCCAAATTGGAGGTTGAGCGCACGATTCTGCTGGGGGCCCTTTATGACCGCCAGGGGAAAATATTCGCGCGCCATCCAGCCAAAGCAAACCTCTCAGGATTTCCCGATCATCCCGGAGCGGATGGCTATGCCTTCGAGCGAGGCGCCTTGCGCATTTTTTTCCCCGTGCGCGAAGGCCAAAGCCGGGTAGGAACGCTTTTCCTGCGCACCGATTTGACCCCCATGTACGATCGTTTTCGTCTTTACGCTTTGATTGTGGCGGGCGTGATGATCGGGTCACTCTTCATCGCCTTAACTTTGTCCAATTGGCTGCAAAAACGCATCTCCGGCCCCGTCCTGGCATTGGCGGAAACGGCACGCTCGGTCTCCGTCAAAAAAGATTACTTGGTTCGCGCCCAAAAATATGGCTCGGATGAAATCGGCATGCTCACCGATGCGTTCAACCACATGCTCACTCAAATCCACGAACGCGATTTAGCATTGCGACAGAGCGAAGAGCGCCAGCGTTTGGCGTTGGAGGCCTCGCGAACCGGTGCCTGGGACTGGGACCTCGAATCTGGAATCATGCGCTGGGATAATTCCGTCCACCGCTTGCATGGATTGTCGCCGGCACGATTCGATGGACGCAAAGAAACCTGGATGAATTTAATCCATCCCGAGGATAGCGCGGCCGTTTCTCGGAAGATTAATCACGCTTTGGAAAATGCCACCGAGTTCGCCATCGAGTATCGCGTCATTTGGGCGGATAAAACTTTTCATTACCTCGCCACTCGCGGCAAAGCCTTTCACGATGAACTGGGCCGCCCGGTTCGCGTCTCAGGCGTGACGCTTGATATCACCAAAACCAAGGAAGCTGCGGAAGCGCTCTCCCTTTTGGCCGCCATTGTTGAATCCTCCGACGACGCCATCTTTGGACAAAATCGGGAAAGAAAAATTGTCAGTTGGAATCTCGGCGCGGAAAAAATGTTCGGCTACAGCACGCAGGAGGCAATCGGTCGCGAGAGTAATTTTATTGTACCGCCTGCTAAATTGGCGGAAGAAGCGCGCATCCACGCCCGAATTCAGGACGGAAATATTGAGCACTACGAAAGCACGCGTGTACGCAAAGATGGAAGTTCATTCTACGTTTCAATCACCATGTCGCCGATTAGGAATGCCGACGGGAAAATCATCGGCACCTCGGCCAGTTCCCGCGACATCTCCGACCGCATCCGCGCCGAAGAAGAAATCCGCTTGTTAAATTTTGAACTCGAAGAGCGCGTTTTGAAACGCACCGAGGAATTGGCCACCACGAATAGAGAACTGGAGGCATTCACGTATTCTGTCTCCCACGATTTGCGCGCTCCACTCCGCCACATTGATGCCTTCGCTCAAATGCTCGAAGAGGAACTAAAACCCCATCTGAAAGGTCCCACCCAGAATTACATCGGTCGCATCCGCTATGGTGTGCAAAGCATGGGCCGACTCGTGGATGACTTATTAAATCTTTCCCGCGTGGGGAGGCTGGAAATTTCTCAGCAAAAAATTGGGCTCGACACCATTCTCGAAGAAGTTTTGGCCGACATGAAACCTGAACTCGAGAATCGCCAGATCGAATGGCACATCGGAAAGTTGCCGACTGCGGAGTGCGATCCAGGTCTAATCAAACAGGTCTTCACCAATTTAATTTCCAATTCGGTCAAGTACACCCGCAAGCGCGAGAAAGCGGTTATTGAAATCGACCAGAAGAAAATCGACGGAACGACAGCGCTTTTCGTCCGCGACAATGGCGTCGGCTTTAACATGAAATATGCAGAAAAACTCTTTGGCGTTTTCCAGCGACTACACCGCGCGGAGGAATTTGAGGGCACCGGCGTCGGCCTGGCCACGGTACAACGCATCGTTCAACTTCATGAAGGCCGCGTTTGGGCGGAAGCTGAACTCGACAAAGGAGCGACATTTTATTTTACTCTCAGGGGCATACAATCTTCCAAAACCCAAACCCCATGAACGCAATTGAAATTTTATTGGTTGAAGATAACCCCGATGATCTGGAGCTCGCCCTTTTCGCCCTGAAAAAAAATAATTTCGCCAACAAAATCCACGTCGCCCGAGACGGCGAGGAAGCGTTGGATTTTTTATTTTGCCGGGGCGCTCATGAAAATCGATCTTTCGATAATCCCCCACGCCTCGTCCTGCTTGATTTGAAATTACCCAAAGTGGATGGATTGGAAGTTTTACGCGCCATCAAAAAGGATAGTCGGACCAGAGCCGTGCCAGTCGTCGTCATGACTTCGTCCAAGCAACAACGCGACATGGTTGAAGGCTACCAACTGGGGGTCAACAGCTACATCCAGAAACCGATCGATTTCGCCGAGTTCCGCGAAATCATCAAACAGCTCGGTTATTATTGGCTGGTCATCAATCAACCACCGCCCGCCGACGCTTTTAAATAATTTTGCGGAGGAGCCGCCCGCATTCTTGACAAAGCGCGGTGGCTCTCTAAATTTCAGCTCACTTTCGGATGGGGTCTTAGCTCAGTTGGTAGAGCACCACAATGGCATTGTGGGGGTCAAGGGTTCGAATCCCTTAGGCTCCACCATCCTTTCAGAAGTAAAGTGGGGAAATTCCGAAGTCACGGCCTTCCAGTAGTTTCAAATCGCGACTTTAAAAATTATTCAAGAGGCGGAAGCCCACACACTCCAAACGTCCATGTGGCAACATTCATAGGGTGTTTTTGAGCTGCATGGGTGAATTGTTGAGTCGTTTTAAACAGGCCGTCATTCTTCAGGGCAATTTTATCAGAGGTTTCCCCACCAATTTGACTGGTGATCTTTAGAAAAACGAAAAAAATGAAGATCAAAAGAAAACCAACAACACATTCCACGAAACCATTCATCTTCTTTTTTAGAACGCGGCGTCGCAAAACCAAATGACTCCCCTGTCGTTCTAAAAATTCCTCTCCCTGCTGTGTGATTTTCAGATCGGCCACTTTCACTGGCTCATTATTCGATTTTATCGTCACCCAGCCATCCAGGTAACCCATTTCAACAAGTTCGGCGTAGGTGAACAGTTCGGGATTTGCGACGGAAATCTCACGAGGCAATCCGCGTTGGCTTGCCATTGTTAAGATTCTCAATCTCAAATCATCTAAACTTTCGATTTGCTTAACCATGCATCCAACATCGTAACCATCAGAAAAAAAGTTGAATCAGTAACGGCGCGGATTTTTCTATCGGTCAACACGCTAACCACGGAAAGAGACCCATCTGAAGTTCAGCTTACTGGATTCGCCGACGCACTCCTTGGCTATTTTCGTCCCAATTGCGCGAGTAACTTGTTGTGGATGTCGCCAAAACCGCCGTTGCTGAAAACGCAGACCACATCGCCGCCGTTCGCGCCTTTTTTCACGTGAGAAACGATGGAATCCACGTCGGGTAAATAGGCCGCTGGTTTTCCCCCAACTTGTAAATCTGCCAGCAACTTCGTGGGATCAAGGCGCTCGTCCGGTTTGAGCAATTCCAAGCGCGCAATTTGGGACAGAACCACCGCATCAGCTTCAGCAAAAGCTTCGGCCAATTCTTTTTGAAAAATATTACGGCGTGTCGTATTGGTGCGCGGCTCGAAGATCGCCCAGATTTTTTGCGTCGGATATTTGAAACGCAAAGCGCGCAATGTCTCGCGAATCGCCGTCGGATGATGCCCGAAGTCATCCACAATCGTCACGCCGCCCGCAATGCCGCGAACTTCCATGCGGCGCTTGATTCCTTTAAACGTGTCGAACGCAGACTGAATTTGTTTGTTGGAAAGCCCGCAATGTTTTGCCGCAGCCACAACCGCAAGCGCATTTCGCACGTTCAATTCGCCGAGCAGGTTGAGATGAAATTTAAAACTTGGAATTTCAAATTCGCTCGCGGTCGCGCCGAATTTTAAATTGAACGCGCGAAATTTATTTTCTTCACCGACGCCAAATCGTTGCACCGGGCAATGCGTGACGTTCAACAGCGGCGCG
>JBKJOZ010000099.1:0-2539 GCA_046595315.1 Limisphaerales bacterium | reverse complement strand
GGCGAGTGCATCCCCGCAGCGGGCTGTGTTCGTCGAATCAACGAAGGCGGACCCGAAAAGGCCTGAGGAGGTGCGATTCCTCATTTTCAGACAGACTCTTAAACTCAATAGCCCGCGCTATGGTTCTGAGTCGAAAGAAGACCTCCAAACCGCCCAGACAATCGAGATACTTGTTACCCGAATCGAATGGATCGGTCCCAACGTGATTGCAAAAAGTTCTCTCACGCCTCGAAATATGATTGCTTATGACTATCGGCCTCCAAATCTTCCAAAGGACAGAGCAGTTACATATCTAGTCCTGATTCAAGCGTGAATTAAAAGTGGAATCGGGAGGAAAAAGCTCGAAATGCCCATGGATATTGGTTAAAAATGAGTTTGTTAAGAATCACAATCTCAACCAATCAGGACATTTCGAGTGAGCCGAACCTACCCTAAAATCATCCGTAATCGCAAGAACCGAATTGCCCGACGACTCAAGGCGCGTTTCTGGACTGAGCAGCCGGAACCGATGTTTGCCGGCAGTAATATTCATTATGAGATGGCGGAGAAAACCCAGGCGGTGGGTTGTGGTGGCATGGGAGCGATCCATTTGATGTGCCAGAGGATCGGGTTGGTGGAAGACATCAACGAAAAGGTCTGCGTGCTCAAACGGCACCTGCCGTATCACGAGAGCGATCACGTGCTCAACCTGGCCTATAACATTATCGCTGGAGGGATGCGTCTGGAGGACATCGAACTGCGCCGCAATGACGAGAATTATCTCAACGGACTGGGCGCGCAACGGATTCCCGATCCGACGACTGCGGGAGATTTCACCCGGCGCTTTACGCCTGAGGACACGTTAAACCTGATGGAGGCAATCAACGCGGCGCGGCAGCGGGTCTGGGCGTTGCAACCGGCAAGATTTTTAGACGAAGCAGTGATTGATGTGGATGGCAGCATCGCCCCGACCTTGGGGGAGTGCAAACAAGGAATGGACATCTCTTACAATGGCATTTGGGGATATCAGCCGCTCATCGTCAGTCTGGCCAATACAAAGGAAGCACTCTATCTGGTCAATCGCCCTGCCAATGTGGTCAGTCATGAGGGCTGTGTCCCATGGATTGATCGAGCCATCGCGCTGGTGCGTCCGCAGGCACGCAGCATCTTTGTGCGGGGTGATACTGATTTCTCGCTGACGGGCGAGTTTGACCGGTGGGATGATGCACAGGTGAAGTTTGTCTTTGGCATGGATGCCAGCCCCAAGCTGGTGAATCTGGCCGAGGGGCTTCCTGAGTCAAGCTGGCGCGGGTTGGGACGAGTGGAACGTTCCCTTAAAACCGAACCGCGTGATCGTCCGGAGAATGTGAAGGAACGGATCGTCAAAGAGCGCGAGTTTGTGAACCAGCGGCTGGAAAGCGAGCAAGTGGCGGAGCTGGAATACCAGCCGGTCAAGTGTGGACGCAAGTACCGGGTGGTGATCCTGCGCAAGAATATCAGCGTGGAAAAGGGGGAGGATTTTCTCTTCGCGCAAATTCGTTACTTCTTTTACATCACCAACCGGCGGGACCTGGTCTGGCACGAGGTGATCCAACAGGCCCATGAACGTTGCAATCAGGAGAATGTGATCGCGCAACTCAAGGGAGCGGTCAACGCCATGCGCATGCCGGTCCATGACCTGGAGAGCAACTGGGCGTACATGGTGATGACCGCACTGGCGTGGAATTTAAAAGCGTGGTTCGGATTGCTCATGCCGGACCGGAGCCGGGGAACTGAAGTGGTGAAAATGGAGTTTCGGAGTTTCCTGCAAAAGATCATGCAAATGCCCGCGCAGATTATTAAAGCGGGAGGAAAGATCATTTATCGGATCATGAGCTACCATGGCTGGCTCAAAGAATTCTTTGCCACGTGGGAATACTTGCGTGAGCTGCGGGTCTGACAGGAAAAAGAAATCCCATCGCAGCCAAAGGTGAAATCCTGAGAGGGACAAGGGCGCAGCGCGTTCAGGCCAGGGATAAAAACCGGTTTCCCGCGCACTTTTCCACCACGAGGAGGCTCCACGGACCAAATACGCAACAAAGAAGAGCTCACCCAGTTATCTGGCGATTACAACCGCAGAAAATTTCAACTTTTGCGAGAATTATAAAAATCGGAACTCGTATGCGCTTGTTTTAGGGCTAGAGGAGGATGCGCCTTATGCACGATTGGCCAAGGATGATTTTGCATGGTTGGGGAAAATTAAGCTGGGTATGGACGAAGCCAGGTTGCTTGAAGCGCTAAAGCGAAACTCGTTGGTGGCCACCAAAGACACGGATGGTTGGTTGGTCAAGGCAAAGGGGTGGTCTCCGCTAACGAGCATCTCGAATCCGCTCCAAGAATGGACGGTGCGGTTTGCAATCAAGGAGAAGTCGTTGACGGGAATATGGCTTAATGCGCGTGAAAAGATCGCATCGAAATGAAACCCACACTGCCCAACCTCCAAGACGACGAGCAGAGGCAGAAACGCGCGGCGCTTGCACAAGGCGGCCTTGGTTGTAGGAGCCAGACATGCCGAGTCAGG
>JBKJOZ010000098.1:0-8191 GCA_046595315.1 Limisphaerales bacterium | reverse complement strand
GCATTCAAAAAATTTGTAGGGCAAAATTTTTCCACTGGCCATTTCCGATGTCAGATCGACTTCTTCGCCGGTTAAAATTCGGCCGAGCAAGGTTTCGAATTTTTCACGTTCTTCGCGTTTGGCGATCAAACCAGTGTTGGCGTCGGTGACAAAAAATGTGTCGAGGATGATGCCGTCGCCGCGCGTGATGATTTCTGCGCTCAAAATATTCAGTCCCGCCGCCGTGAGCGAACCGGTAATTTTGCTGAACAGACCGGCGCGATCCCATGTGCAGACGTGAACAATGGTGTAACCGCGATCGGGTTCGTTGTGCCATGAAACTACGGGCGAAAGGGCGCTTTGGTCCTCTGAAAGTTGGAGTTGCATGAAACGATGCACTTGTGTGAGGTCGGTCAAAACCTCATGTGCATTGTTGATTTGAAAATAGCGCGACGGGAGATTGGCAAAGTGCGCCTGCATTTCTTCGTAGCTGAAACTTGGCGGCATCAACCGCTGCACTTCGTCCGCGAGAAGTTCGCGCTGCTTTTCTTCCGCGCGGAAAAAGTCCGTTCCGCCGGTGAGCAACTCGCGAGTTTTTTGAAACAACGTCCAGAGCAGCGAATCTTTAAAACCATTCCAAAGCTGGTCGCTCGTGCCCATTGAATCGGCGAACGTGTGGAGGGTGAGCAGTACCAGATTTTCCACCGTTTGGATTTGTTGCGCGAAATTGCGGATGACGGCGGGGTCGTCCAAATCGCGCCGCTGCGAAACCTGCGCCATCGTCAGGTGATGTTCGATAATCAGGCTCAAGGTATGCGCCGTCGCGCCGTCCAGGCCGAGTCGCTTCGCTACGCGCAACGCGAGTTGGCTGCCGATTTCCTCGTGCTTTCCGGTGTTGGAAGCTTTTCCGGAATCGTGCAGCAGCATCGCCAAATACAAAACGAAAGGGCGTTCTACTTGTTGAAAAATTTCAGCGTAAGTTTGGAACGGCGAAACCTTGGCGTTCCAAACTTGATCGAGTTTTTGAATGCAGACCAGCGTGTGTTCGTCGGCGGTGTATTGATGATAAAATTCGTGTTGGACGAGACAGGTGAGCCGGCCAAATTCCGGTAAAAACTTCCCAAGAAAACCGACTTCGTGCATGGCTCGGAGAATGGGTGCAACCACGCCGCGTTGATCAAGAATTTCCAGAAAAGTTTCTCGCACGTGAGTGTCGCGCAGGAACGAATTGTTGACGAGCGGAAGATTGTTGCGAATGAGTTGCGTCAGGTCGGGATGAAGTTTTAATCCGCGTTGTTGCGCATACAAAAATACGCGCATTAAACGTTTGGGCCGGTCGCGAAAAACATGCGGCGTCAAAGGGTGGATTTCGCCATCGAGAATTTTGAATCCATCAATGATTTGCTGGCGCATGCGCTGGGTTTGCGTCTGAAAAATCCGGCGAAATGATGGAATTAAACTTTGTTGCGGCAAGAGCGCGAGGCGTTGTTCGACGGTTCGGGTGATCAAGTCGATGTTGCGCGAATGGGTGTAAAAATCGCGCATGAAATCTTCGATGCGTTGGCTGGCCGAGCGGTCGCGATAATCTAGGTTGGTGGCGACGGTGGGCTGAATGCTTTTGGTTAAAACTTCGACGGGACGGCCGACGTGATAATGAACTTCGTTGCGGACACGCAGTAAAAAATCGTAAGCCGCTTCAAGCTGTTTGCGTTCGCTCTCGTTGATCATTTCTTTTTGCTGCAATTCAATAAGCGAGCGAGTGCGATATTTGAAAAACGTCATCCAAATCAAGTTTTGGTAATCGCGCAATCCGCCGCAGCCGTTCTTGATATTGGGCTCTTGCATCGAGGCGGAATTGCCGAATTTTGTGCGCCGCGCCGCCTGATCTTCGATGCGCGCGGCAATGTATTCGTTCTCATGCCCGGCGACGCATTTGGACAAAACGGTTTTTTGAAATTTTTGAAACAACGTTTCGCTCCCGGTAATTAATCGCGCTTCAATCAGCGAGGTTTTCGATTGCATGTCGGTGTTCGCGATTTTCACGCAATCGTCGATGCTGCGCACGGAATGGCCGACTTTCAGACCTATGTCCCACAGCGTGTAAAGCAAGCCGTCGGTCAGCGCCGTGAGCGTGGGATGAACTTTGCCGCGCGAAAGCAAATCGGCCTCGTGCAAAAACATGATATCGATGTCGCTGTGCGGATTAAGTTCGGCGCGTCCGTAGCCGCCGAGCGCTACCAGCGCAAGGGAAGGCGCTTTGGATTTCTCCGCTTCCGGTAGATTGTTTTTGATCGCTTCGAAAATATAACGAATGGAAACGTCGAGAATCGCGGAGCGTGCCTGGCAAACTTCTCGTCCACCGCCGCCGGCGCGGTGGAGAATTTTCAGCCGATGCGTTTCGACTTTGAGAAAATTTTTGTAACGCGTCAGTTCTTCGGCAGGTTGGCGGCCTTCTGGCAGAATCAATCTTCCAGCAGCATTCGTTTCAATTTTTTCCAACAAGGTCGGCATTCCGAAGAGAAATTAGCGGTTGAGATAAATCGAAGCAAGAAGCGTGGCGGACAAATTCGCAAAAAAATTAATCTGGAAAATAAAATTACGGATCTTGCGCAACCTTGTTGCGGTTCCGGTTTTGACTAATGTAGTTCTGAACATGGCGATCAACTTGGAAGCGGATGCGGTCCTGATGCTGCGCGTCAAGCGCGGCGACATCCGCGCCTTCGAGGAATTGGTTGAGAAATACAAGCAACCGGTCATCAACGTTATTTCTCGAACCCTGCGCGACCAGACCGAAGCGGAAGACCTGGCTCAAAATGTTTTTGTGCAGGTTTTTAAATCGGCGGACCGTTACAAAGCCACGGCTAAATTTTCCACATGGCTTTTTACAATTGCGCGAAATCTTTGTCTCAACGAAATCCGAAGGCGCTCGCGGCATCCCGCGGATTCGCTCGACGCTTCCCAAACTGAAAACGACGATTTGCCAGCGCGCCAATTTGAAGATGTAAAAACTTTTTCCCCAACCGAGAATGTTTTGCAGGACGAATTGGAACAAAAAGTTCAGGAAGCCCTTGGCGATTTGCCGGAAAATCAGCGCACCGCTCTCCTGCTTTGCCGTCAGGAAGAATTGTCCTACGACGATATTTCTGAAGTGCTGGGTTGCTCGCTGTCCGCCACAAAATCCCTGATCCATCGCGGGCGAGAGACATTGAAGGAAAAACTTAAGCCTTATTTGCGCACAGGAGCATGGAAAGAGGACAAAAATTAAAAGCAACTTTGTCCAAAAATCGGTTTTAAACCTAAAAGGAATATCATGAACAAAAATGAGTTCAAAAACTTGGTGGAAGAAAGCTGGCGTCGCAAATTGACGCCAGCAGAAGAATCTGCGCTGAAAAGTTATTTTGCGACTCATGCCGAAGCCCAGATTTTATGGAGGCGAGAATCGGATCTAAGCCGACTTTTGAAAAAATTGTCAGACGTTCCCGTTTCGACAAACTTTACATCGCGCGTTTTGCAGGTGGTGGAACGCGACGCTCTCCAAGCGCGCGGCACCTCGATTTTTGATTGGTTTAAATTCAGTTGGCTGTCGCGAACTGCCATCGCCAGTCTGTGTGTTTGCGCGTGCTTAATTTCGGTTCATCAGTATCGCATTATAAAACGGACGCAAATGGCGCAAGAAGTGGCTGCAATTTCGACAAGCGCGACTGTGCCGCAGGAATGGCTGCAAAATTTCGACGCAATCGATCGGTTGGGCCAACTGCCGGTGGATGATGAACTTTTGGCTGCGTTGCAATAACCATGCATTTCCGGCCAAACATCTGCAATTTCGCCTGTCTGTTGTATGGCATTTTTGTCACGCAGCTTGCCGGGTCGGTTCAAGCTGAAGCGCCGGAAAAATCCAAATCTCCATCAGTGCAAGCAGTGGTTCCTCCGGCGTTGCCGACTCCCAAGGCGCCGATTGAATATTTTCGGGAATTGCTCGCCATGCCCGTGGCGGAACGTGAACGTTCCATTGCAGACAAATCGGAGGAGCAGAAAAAAATTCTTCGCGCAAAAATCAAGGAATACGAATCACTGCCGAAAGATGAGCGGGAGCTGCGGTTGGCCGTGACGGAACTTCGCTGGTATCTCGTGCCGTTAATGAGAATGGCTCCAGCCGACAGAGGTAACCGGTTGGAGGCGATCCCAGCGGGGAAAAAAGCTTTAATTGAAGATCGATTGAAACGTTGGGATGAACTTTCGCATGACCAGCAAAAGGAATTTCTAGAGAACGAACTGACAACTCATTATTTCCTGCGCTTGCAATCGGCTACGCCGGAACAGAAGGAAAACATTCTGCAAACGTTTCCTGAAGATCGCCGCCAAAAACTTGAGGAGGAATTAGCGCGCTGGCGTTCCTTGCCGAGAGAGCAGCGTGAGCGGATGAGCGAGCGGTTCGAGCAGTTTTTCAGTTTAAATCCCAAGGAAAAAGAAAAAGCACTGAACACACTTTCTGAAACCGAGCGGCTTCAAATGGAAAAGACATTACGGACGTATCAGAATTTGCCGCCCGAACAACGGAAGCGGTGCATTGAGTCTTTTGAAAAATTGGCACGAATGGACGGGCGCGAGCGAATCCAGTTCCTGCGCAAGGCGCAGGTTTGGGAAAAAATGTCCTCCGATGACCGGAAGACATGGCGCAAATTAGTCGATAAATTTCCGCAGATGCCACCCTTGCCGCCCGGTTTGGACTACGGGCCGCCACTTCCACCAAGCCCGTTGGTCGCCACGAATTCTCCTCCGTGAGGCAGATTCTCCCAGAATCGAAGCTTGGCAGGGGCTGAAGTTTTTTTACAATGCAACGGTGATTGGCTTTTTAAGATTTGTCGGATTGCTCAACGTCGCTATTTGGCTGGGATCCGCTATCTCTTTTACCATCGCGTTTGCTCCGGCTTTTTTTTCCAACGAAATGAAGGCGATTTTGCCGCCACCTTACAACGGCGCGGCCGCGCAAATTGTGGTCAAACGCTATTTCATTCTCCTTTATTGTTGCGGCGGAGTGGCTCTGCTGCATTTGTTTCTGGAAAAACTTTACCTCGGAAAAGTCATCGAACGCCTTATGCTCGCCGTTCTTGCGTTGGTAATTTCTCTCGCGCTTTTGGGCGGCATTTGGCTACAGCCAAAGTTGAGGGATTTGCACCTTAAAAAATATGACGCGCGTGCTTCAGTTATGGCACGCGCCGAATCGGTAAAGTCTTTCAATATGTGGCACGGCGTGGCTCAAACGATGAATTTGGTTGTAATAGGTGGTGTGCTCATTTACTTATGGCGGGTTTCAAATCAATCAAACGGATCTCGTTTCGTCAGTGCGCAGAAATTCAAAAGTTGACAAAAATCAGTAAGTAATCGAACGAATATACAGGAAACAACGATTTAACTCACAAAAGAAGTATGATTTCAAACGAACGTCCATCGCCCTACGGCGGAAACAGCGGAAATCGGCCTTACAATTCCGGATATAATTCCGGTCCGCCAAAACCGCGAGTGGATGAAGACACTCTTAAAACGGATAAAGTGCAAATTGAGCGGAAAACTTTTATTTTTACGCTGAAAGAAAATCCGCGCGGACGCTTTTTACGCATTACCGAAGACGTTAATGGCCGACGTGATAACGTCATTATTCCAGCCACTGGTTTGGAAGAATTTAAGAAAATTCTCGACGACATGGTCAAAGCCAGTGCCGAGATCCCGCCAAAAGATCCAGACGCTCAGCCTGGCGCTTAAATTATTTTTTGGAGCGCGGTGCGCGGTTCAAAGGCTTCCGAGTTGTGGTTTTGACAGCCTTCGGTTTTGTAACCTTCACTTTGACCTTTGGGGCGTCGCCCCACAAACTTTCGAGATCGTACTTCTCACGAACGTCTGCCCGCATTACGTGGACGATGACGTCAAAAAAATCGAGAACCTGCCAAGCTTGTAAATTTCCATCGAAGGCGCGAGGGCGTAAATCGTATTCACTGCGCAGACCATCAGTAATTTCGTTAATGATCGCGCGCAAGTGCGGATCGCTCGTTCCTGTAGCGATGACAAAATAGTCGGTGATGGACGAAATTTCGGAGACGTCCAGAACAACAATATTTTCCGCCTTTTTATTTTCCGCCAAGTCCCGGCAGAGTGACGCCAATTTCTTTGAATCCATTAACGGGAAAATAGCGCAACAACCTCAAAGATAAAGACGATTGTTTCGGATGGCTTCAGAAACCGGCATTGAAACGAGGTGATCAATTGGAAAACCGGCTTTGACGCGAGCCCGGATTTGCGATGAAGAAACACCCAGCGGAAACCCATTTAAATATTCTCCACGAAACGGCGTTGGAATTGGCCTCTTTGCTTCTCCCGGTCGTGGAATAATTAAAAACTCGACCACCTTCGCCAGTTCGTCCGCTTCGCGCCATTTCGGCAATTGCGCGACGTGGTCCGCGCCAATCAGGTAAAACAATTTTGTGTTTGGAAAACGGCTCAAATAATCGCGCACCGTTTCAATCGTGTAAGAAACCCCGCCGCGTTTAATTTCCTGCGCATCCACTTCTGAGTGCGTATTGCCGGCGAGTGCGAGGTGGAGCAATTGTAAACGCTCTGATGCCGATGTCAGTTTGAAGTCGGGCTTAAACGGAGATTGCGCCGCAGGGATGAAAAAAATTTTATCCAGCTTCAATTCTTCACGCGCCGCTTGCGCCACGAGCAAATGACCGAGATGAACGGGATCAAATGAGCCGCCGTATAAACCAATTCGTTCCATGTTTTTTCGCTAGCAGCAACGATTAATTGTTCCGTTAAACCGCCGTTCCGTTTCCTGAACGTATATTTTTTCCAGCGATTTTTTACCGTGCTCTTCCGTTAAATTTTCCGCTTCGTAACGCGTTTTAGGACAACATTCCGTGTTGTGCACGATTTGTGCGCGTTCCACCGCCGCTTCGCCACTGAGTTCTTTTCCCAAAGCAAAAGTGAGCGCGAGCACCGCGACGGCATTGGTCGGCCTCGCTTCTAAAATCGCGTAATCCGGCAACCAAACCGGTTCACTCTCGCGCAGGGTTGCAGGACGTTTTCGCGCCAACAACAAAATCCATTCACGTAAACTGAACGCCACGATCAAAACAACCATCGAAAGAAAAATTCCGGTGACGACAGCGTCGAGCAGCAGGTTGAAGCGCATCGTGCGATTGCTTTTAACGGCTTTCTCCGACCTTTCGAGAATTGAAAAATCAGAAGAAATTTTTGCATTAATGACCGCTTGTTTTAATTGCGGCAACTTGACTTCCAAAGCCTTCGCTGCTGACAAAAATCCAATTCGTGGATCATCGTGAAATATCTTTTGCACACCTGCTGTGATTGTCACGGAAAGCAGCCAGACCAACGGTAGCAGTGTGATGAGTGCGAACGCCGGGTTTTTTTTCGGCCCCGACCTTTTCGGTGCAAGTGTCATTTTCAAAATGATCGTCGTCGCGAGACACAAACCGATTGCAGCGAGAAGTTGGTTGGCGATTCCGAAAAGCGGCCAGAGCGAATTAATTCCGCCGAGCGGATCTTTGACGCCTTGAATTAAAAAATAACCCCACGCACTGACGATCAAAATACTGGCAAACCAAGTCGCGGCGGAATTTTTTGTTTCGCCAAGCGGTTTCCAAATATGGCCCAGAAAATCTTGAAGCAAATATCGGCCAACCCTTGTTCCGGCATCGAGCGTTGTCAAAATAAAGAGCGCCTCGAACATAATCGCGAAGTGATACCAAAGGTCGAGCCCGTGTCCGCGAACCACTTTGGAGAAAATGTTCGCCATGCCGACCGCGAGAGTCGAGGCGCCGCCAGTACGACCGAACAACGTTTTTTCGCCGAGGTCATTTGCGAGTATGTCCATCTGCTGAGTCGTCACAGGAAATCCGAGCGCAGTAACTTTGGCGACGGTTTCCGCAGGTTCGCCTTTGACGTTGATGCCGAAATAAATTCCTGGATCAAGTGTGCAAGCGGCGATCAACGCCATGATTGCGACGAGCGATTCCAAACACATCGCGCCGTAACCAATCGTGCGGGCGTAACTTTCTCGCGTGATAATTTTTGGCGTCGTGCCGCTGGCGATGAGCGTGTGGAAACCGGAAATCGCACCACACGCAATCGTGATGAAACAAAACGGGAAAAGTTTTCCAGCGACGACGAGACCGGAGCCGTCAATGAATTTACTGAC
>JBKJOZ010000351.1:0-15584 GCA_046595315.1 Limisphaerales bacterium | reverse complement strand
AGCCTGGGCAACGGCAACAACCAATACGGCACCGTCCTGCTCCAGGGCAACTAACCCCACTCAAAACCAAACTTACAACCACAGGCGCTGGAGCAATCCAGCGCCTCTTTGGTTTTTACAACGTTTCATCATTCGACCGTTTAAAAATTTGATTCCTTTTTAAAGGCGCCCCTTGGATCAAGGTCGGCTCAACGAATTGGAAATAATTATAGGTGGTGATAATTCTCCCCACTCTGAAGTTAGTCTCGACACAAGCCCTGTCGTCGGGTGAACATATTTAAACTTCAACATCGTGATACGGCCTGCAACAACCAGAGCAACACTTAAAGACGTGGCGCGCGAAGCGAACGTTTCGCTCTCCACCGTCTCCTACGTCATTAACGACAACGAACACGCGCAGCGTATTACCGACGCGACTAAAGAGCGTGTGCGGGCCGCTGTGCATCGGCTCGGCTACAAATTTAATCCCATCGGACGCGCTCTTCAGCGCGGATATACTAATCAAGTGATTCTATTGATCGTGACGTGGGATCTCGCTACGTCGCACTCGGCCACTGCGATGGCCATCAGCCAGGCAGCCATTGCCCGAGGTTTTGAATTGACGGTTCACGTCGCGGACAATGATGCCGAAGCGGAGGCCTTTCTCAAACGGCGGATGTTGCACAATGCGGGCGGAATTTTAGTGCTGTGGGATTCGCCTGCGATGCATGAGAGCTACTTGACCCAACTTGCGGTCGAAGGCGTGCCGGTGGTGGATTTGCTGCCCGACAGTCCTCCGGGCATTTCGACCGTAACTCCTGACCGTGAAGATGCCTTTCGGCAAGGAACGAAACATCTGATTGAACTTGGCCATCGTAGGATCGGATTAATTTCCGATTCGTTGTCGAGGCCAAAAACGACGTTATGCAAAATCGCTGGCTACCGCCGCGCGCTCGAGACCGCAGGATTGAAATTCGATGAGTCGTTGGTCGTCAATATCACGGATTTTGGATTTGAAGGTGGCGTCAGCGGATTTCCTCGACTATTGCAACGCGATTCGAAGGTGACGGCGGCGATTTGCATTAACGACGCTATTGCGGTGGGATTGATGGCGGCGGCGTGTGATGCGGGGCGGCGTTGTCCGGAAGATTTTTCGGTAGTCGGTTTCGGCGATTCCGCGATGGGAAAATATTGGCGGCCTGCTTTGACTTCATTTGCCTTGTCCGCCAATCGCGTTGCCAAAATCTCCGTGGCCTTTATATCTGAGCAACGAAAGGGCATTGTCGCAAAGCAGCAGACAATTTTGGTGCCAGAAGAATTGATCGTTCGTAAATCAAGTGGCCCGGCGCCTGCCGCTTTGGTCGTCGGATTTAAAAAATCATTCACCAATTTCAAATCTGCGCCGTTGAACCCTTCACCGCGATTGTGAAACCATTTGCCGGAGTTCCTGTCTACTAAAATAAACAAATCAGCTAGGTTAAACGTTACACTCGTGAATAATTTTTTCTTTGCGCCAGCCAGTAAGAAATTTTGCACGACGAAAAACCGTAGTGACGAGCCTCGCGCCAACGGCTAACAATTCTCGCCATGCCACCATCAAATCAAAGGTTCACCGTCCCTTTAAGAGACGCGCCGATCTCGACTGTCGGCAATTATCGTTGGGTCATATGCATCCTGCTTTTTTTCGCGACGACCATCAATTACGTGGACCGACAGGTGTTCAGCATTCTTGCACCGGAATTGCAGAAATCGATCCATTGGACGGAGATTGAATACGGTCATATCGTGATGGCGTTTCAAGCCGCTTACGGTTTTGGGTTGCTTGCAGTAGGCCGGTTGATGGATCGACTGGGAACTCGCACCGGTTTTTCTGTCGCGATTGTGATTTGGAGCCTGGCTTGCATGGGGCACGCTTTCGCGCGAACCGTGTTTGGCTTCGGCGTTGCGCGCTTTGCTCTCGGCGCGGGTGAGGCGGGAAATTTTCCTGCAGCCGTCAAAACCACTGCTGAATGGTTCCCGAAAAAAGAGCGCGCGCTGGCCACAGGTATTTTTAACTCAGGTTCAAACGTGGGGGCCATTCTTGCTCCGTTGACTGTCCCATGGATGGCGGTGACGTGGGGTTGGCAATCGGCGTTCATCATCACGGGCGCAGCGGGTTTTATCTGGTTGATTGCGTGGCTCATTTTATATCGTCGTCCGGAGGAACATCCGAAACTTTCCAAATCAGAGTTAGCCTATATTCAGAGCGACCCGGCGGAGTCGGTTGTGAAAATTCCATGGGGCCAACTTTTTCCGCATCGACAAACGTGGGCCTTCGCTCTCGGCAAATTAATGACGGATCCAGTCTGGTGGTTTTTCCTTTTCTGGCTTCCGAAATATTTCAGTGAAACTTACAAGTTGAAACTAACGGGACTCGCGGGTCCGCTCATCGTCATTTATCTCGCCGCAGACTTCGGCAGCATCGGTGGCGGTTGGATTTCGTCTCGCTTGATTAAAAAGGGCTGGACGGTGAATCGCGCGCGCAAAACCGCAATGTTCATTTGCGCATTGTGTGTCGTGCCGATGGTGTTTGCGCCGCACACCAATAATCTTTGGATGACGGTCGCGATCATTAGTTTGGCGGCAGCGGCGCATCAAGGCTGGTCGGCAAATCTGTTCACACTCGTTTCCGATACATTTCCAAAACGCGCGGTTGCGTCTGTCGTTGGCATTGGCGGCATGGCGGGCGCGGCTGGCGGCATGGCGGCTTCGCAAGGAATCGGACACGTTCTGGAGTGGACGAAAAACGATTATAGCAAATTGCTCACGATCACCGGTTTTGCGTATGTCGCCGCGCTCCTGGTGATTCATCTCCTCGTGCCTAGACTTCAACCAGCCAAATTCGAAACTACAACTGCATGAAATTTTTTCTCATAGTTTTATCACTCGTCGCTTCCGGCATTTTTCTCGAAGCAAAACCGGTTGATGGAAAATTGGATTTGAAGGCTGGCTCTCTCAAAGTGGGTGCTTCGATTGATCTCACGGGAACCTGGAGTTACAAGCCTGGCTACGCGGTGGCGGCGGGGGAAAAACCGGAAAACGCCATGGAACTGCGTGGACTCGTGACGGTGCCTGTTCCGCAATTGCTCAATCGCATCCAGTGGTGGCTGGATGACTCCGAAGATTTTAAAACATACGAAACCAATCGGTTGAAGAAGCTGGGCTTCGACACGGAACGCGCCGAGGACGGCTGGTATTATTTGAAGCTGAATTTGCCAGCCATTCCAAAAGGGAAAAATATTTTCGTCGCGTTCGATGGAATCGCGATGGTGAGCCGCACGTTCTGCAACGGGAAATTGCTCGGCGAACACAAAGGCATGTTCAGCGGTTTTGATTACGACCTGACTCCGCATTTGAAAGTGGGTGAAAATTTGTTGGTCGTTTTTGTCTCGATGGAAAAAATCCCGCGGTCGACGCTTTCGATGGGAGAGGCGGTGACGGTAAACCTCACGGCTTCGAAAGTGAGAAGCTTGAGCAAGGGCATGTTCGGTCCGCTTTCTCCAAACGCCGACAACCGCGCCTACGATTTACACGGCATCTGGCAACCGGTGAAACTCGTCGTCCGTGGCGCAGCAAAATTGGAGGATGTTTGGTTTGTGCCTTCGCTGAACGGCGCGGAAGTTCGCGTGGAAGCGCGCTCTCTCACGGAAACTCAGACGCCAATTTTGAAAGCAAAATGGAGCGATGCGAAAACCGGGAAAACGTTTGCGGAAATGGCCCCAGAGAAAATCAAACTCAGCACAAACGCAGTCTCACACACGCTGACTCTTCGCGATGTAAAACCAAAACTTTGGACTCCAGCCGAACCGAATTTATATCGCCTCGACGTCACGCTTGAATCCGACTCGGGCGAAGTTTTGGATTCGTGGACGCATGAAGTTGGCTTTCGCACATTCGAGGCGCACGGAAATAAATTTTTTCTCAATGGCAAACCGTATTGGCTGCGCGGCGCAAATCATTTGCCGTACGGAAAAAATCCATTTGATCCTGAGCTTCCTCGCGTTCTCATCAAACAGTTGCATGACGCCAACGTCCGCGTCACACGCACGCACGCGACTCCGTGGAACGAAGCATGGTTGAACGCGGCGGACGAAATCGGCATTGGCGTCAGTCTTGAAGGCATCCGTCCGTGGGCGCTCGCTGGAAAAATCGGCCCGACCCCGCCGGAATTTTTCGCGCATTGGTTGTTTGAAAATGAACTCGTCGTCAAGCGCGCCCGCAATCATCCGAGTGTTCTTATTTATACCGTCGGCAATGAAATGATGCTGAAGGACACGACGAATATGGCCAAGTGGCACCAGTTGTCTGACGTGGTCAAACAAACGCGGAAAATTGACCCCACGCGCCCGGTCATCTGTTCGTCGGAATACGCGCGCGAACCGAAGCTTTACGACGAATTGCTCAAGCCCTCTGGCATTGACGACGGCGACGCGGATGACATCCATCGTTACAACAATTGGTATTCGATGTCTTCCTTCGTGACCGACGCAAAATTTGAAAAAGAAGCCAAACAAAATGGCGGCGTGCGTCCGCTCATTGGCCAGGAAATGTCCACCGGTTATCCTGACCTCGATACCGGGTTGCCGGTGTTTCGTTACACGCGCGATTTACTCACGCCGCAAGCGTGGATTGGCAATCGGGCTTATCGCGGCAATGACCCGAAATTTTTTCTCGACCATTATCGCGCCGTGACCAAACGCTGGGCGGAACGACTCCGTTACGAGCGCGGTGAGCGCACCGCAGGCTTTCAACTCTTCGCGACCGAATGCTGGTTCTCGCACAGTTACGACGCAAAAACCGTGAAGCCTTATTCTGTGGTGGAAGCGGTGCGCGAAGCATATTCGCCGGTCGGTCTGGCGTTGGAAACTGGACGCCGCCGTTTTTTCGCGGGAGAACAAATTGAAACCGCCGTGTTCATCACGAACGATGACGAAAATCAAAAAAATTATTCTGACCTGAAAATTGAATTAAGTTTTGTTGACCGCTCGAGTGGGAAGAAAATCAGCGCGACTGAAATCGGAAAATTGCCCAAACTGGCGTTTTACGAAACCGCGCGCGTGCCGGTAAAAATCGATCTTCGGGCGGCTCTTTCTGGCAATGAAATTTTAACGCGAAACCCACGAGGCCTACCCCGCTGGGAATACGAACTTCGATTGCGTTTATTGAATGGGGATAAAGAAATCAGCAGAACGACTGATTACGTCGAAGTGCTTTCCGCTGCGCAACCCATTAAAATCGACGCGCCTGTTTTTGCCCGCAACATCGGGCCGGAACTGGGTCGCTTTTTGAAAACTTCGGTGCACTTCAGGGCGCAAGTGGATCCAGTTAACGCCAAGGTGATTTTACTCGGCTTCCGCGACGATTTGGCGGGCTTGGAAAAAGGCGGCGTGGTGCGCACCGCCATCGAAGGCGGCGCGAAGGCAATTATTTTTTCACCCGGAGAAAAATTTACTGCCATGTTTTCATCCGACATTTTTCAACGGACAAATACGCCGGGTGAATACGCGGATTTTGCGCCTTGTGCGGGAACGAAGCTCGCCGAAAATCTCGCGCCGTTGGATTTGAAATGGTGGGGGCGCACGAACGACTCACGCGTCTTCGTGGCCAATGCATCGCATCGCTTGCAGACCAACGCGACGGCGCGCGAGTTAATCCGATTTATTCCGTCGCACGGTTATATTCCCGAAGAAAAAGCGAAGGAGCAATATCGCACGGTGCTATTTGAGATTTCGCTCGGCCAAGGACGCTTATGGGTTTGTGATCTCGACCTCGAAGCTTCAGTGTCGATTGACCCTGCGGCGCAACAGTTCGCCGTAAATCTTTTGCGTGCCGCAGCGGATCCTGAGTCCACTGTGAATCTTCCAAAAGTTCCCTCACACGACGAGCTGTTGAGTGCTGCTCCAGCCATGAAGCGTTAATTGTTTAAGATCCGACAACGAGGCGACTAACTATCTATCCATATCGTTTCTGCCGACCTCCATGATCTATGATACCTATAAAACATTCTCGCTCAAACTCGCCGCACAGCCTGATTATTTTATTCCTTGGACTGTTGTTAGCGACCAACGCCGCCCAGGCGCAAAGCATCGATCGAGTGGATGGCACACTCATCACTTTTAATCCAGATGGAGCGTGGAGCTGGTTTCAAGATGAGCGGGTGATAGTAGTGAATGGAAAAATTCTTTTGGGTAGTGTGGCTTCGCAGACTCAAGGAAATCTTCCCATCGCTAATTTCGACCGGAATCCAGGTGATATTCATGCGACCACGTTTGATCCGGCCACAGGCAAGCGTTCCTACATTGAATTGCATGACCAGCTTGAATACGACGATCACAATGCCCCAGCGTTTGTGCGCAGACCGGATGGGCGCATCTTGACCGCCTATTCCAAACACACCACCGGCAATTTTATTTACTTTCGCACTACCGTGAATCCGAACGACACCTCCTCGTGGGGACCGGAGACGACCTTTACGCGGACCGACGTTGACGCTACGGGGGGCAATGACGTCACCTATAACAATCTGCATTACCTTCCCGCTGAAGGAACAGGGCAGGGGCGCATTTATGATTTTTTCCGCAGTCGGACGGCTATCAGTTGGGACCGGCATTGCATCTACTCTGATGATCTGGGAACAAACTGGATTTACGGCGGGCGGCTAACTGGCCAGAGCAACGTCACGGTGCGTCCCTATACCAAGTACGCCGATAACGGCAGTAACCGCATTTACTTCATTACGACGGAGAACAATGGTGGGCCAAGTATCTGGTCGGGTTATGTCGAAGGCGGGAAAGTTTTTCGGATGAATGGGACGGTGTCGGATACCAACCTCTTCGATAACTCTGCTCCGCCCGTAAGCAATCTGACGTCCGTGATGACCAGCGGGACTGTTTTGAACGGTGCTTCTATGCAAGCTCTTTGGTGCTCCGATCTCGCGTTAGATGCAAATGGAAATCCGATTGCGACTTTTCGTGCCAACGCCGGTGGCAATGACAATGACCGACGGCACATGTACGCCCGCTGGGACGGAACGCAATGGAACGTCGTTCAAGCCGCTTTCGCCGGTGCAGTTCCTGCGGGAATTACGGGCACCACCAGTCTTGATGTCCTTGACCCGAACGATACTTCCACGATCTATTTTTCTGCCAACGTGGATCCAGCGTTGAACACAGCTATCCTCAGCGCAGCAGATGGCTTGCAGCACTTTGAAATCTTCCGAGGTCGCACGACTGATGGAGGCGCCACTTGGAGCTACACTCAATTGACTAGTAATTCGTCGATAGACAATTTCCGTTTGACTGCGGTCAAGTGGGACGCAACTCACTCTGCGGTTCTTTGGTTGCGCGGGTTTCTTGCTCACTGGACGGACTATGATGTGTCCATCGTGGGGTTGATTTTTCAAAATGAAATCCAGGATAAGTTGACTTATGTCGATGCTACTTCCGCCAACACCCTTCGCGCAGATGGGTTGTCGTTTGCTCCGACCAGTGGCACGGGGGATGGCTCTGGTGGTGATAACGAATGGCACTGGCGCACTGACACTGCTTTGGGCAATGCGGGGACACTTTTAACAGCTGGAGAATTAACTCCTTTCGTGGAAGATGTGCCTGTCCTTAAGACGACTATTTCTGGACTAGCTGCTGGAACCTACGATTTATTTGCGCTGTTCTGGTCTCCGGAAAATTTGGACTGGCGTCTTCAAGCGGCTTTGGATTACGACGGTGACGGCACGTTCACCAACGAGCAGATGAATGCATTTGAACGGCAGGGAACACAGGGATCCTATACCAATGAGTTTACCAATACTGTTCTCACGGCGCAAGGGACCAACCGGCTTTATCGCGGCTATGTTGGACGGAAAGCCATCGCGGCGGGCGAACCTCTTGAAATTTTTGTAGATAGCTTGCCGCTCGCTACGGCGACGTCGTCTGCCACGAGAACCTGGTTTGACGGCGTGGCGTATCGCCGCGTGATTGATCCGCCGAACATCACTTCGGAACCAGCGAGTCGGACTAACCCTAATGGGACAACCGCGACATTTTCCGTATCAACAACCGGAGCCGCGCCGCTGATTTATCAGTGGAAAAAGAACAACGTAAATCTTTCCAACGGCGGAACTGTTTCCGGTGCGACGAGCGCAACTTTAACTTTGGTGAACGTTGTTCAGAGCGACGCCGCGAGCTACAGCGTGGTCGTAACCAACGCCGCAGGGATGGACACGAGTCTAGCTGCCACCTTGACCGTGGTGCCGACTTTCCCCGCCTTTACTTCGCAACCTGCCAGTCGCACGAACAATGCTGGAACGACCGCAACGTTTTCAGCTTCCACAACAGGACTTGCGCCTCTGACTTATCAGTGGTTGAAAAATAGTTCACCTCTTGCGAACAGCGGCAATATCTCCGGTGCAACCTCGGCGACGCTGACGATTGCCAGTGTCCTCACGGCAGATGCGGCAACTTATAGTGTGATCGTGACCAACAGCGTCGGATCCACAAATAGTTTGAACGCGACTCTCACTGTGATTGATCCGGTGATTAACACGCAACCTACCAGCCACACCAATACGCTCGGTGCGACCACGACCTTCACCGTCATTGCAACCGGAACCCCACTACTTAATTATCAGTGGCAAAAAAATGGTGTGGACATGAATAACGTTGGAAATGTTTCCGGCGCGACTTCGGTAACCTTGACATTGGGCAGCGTCAGCGCAGGAGACGCCGCGAACTACGCGGTGAGAGTAAGCAATACTTCTGGCAGCGTGACCAGCGTGGTTGCGACCTTGACCGTGTCCAACGCGCCGCTCATTTCTTCGCAACCCTCCAGTCGCACCAATAGCGCTGGCAGCACGGCGACATTCAGTGTCACCGCTGAAGGATCACCACTTAGTTATCAATGGGAAAAAAGCGGTGTTGCCATGTCGAATGGTGGAAATGTTTCGGGAGTAACTTCGCCTACTTTGACAATCAGCAACGTTTCGCAAAGCGACGCCGTCAATTACACGGTCGTTGTCAACAACGGTTCCGGCAGTGTGACCAGTTCGCCCGCGAGGTTGTTCGTGATTGATCCTCCTGCCATCGTAACGCAGCCGCAAAGTTTGACTAACAACACTGGGACCACCGCGACTTTCTCCGTGTTAGCAAGTGGAGGGGCTCCGCTGAATTATCAATGGCGCTTCAACGGAAATGATCTGGCGGGCGCGAACGGCACCTCTTACACCCGCAATGGCGCGCTGCCAAATCACGCAGGTGATTACAGCGTGGTCATCACAAACATAGCTGGTGGAATCACGAGTTCTGTTGCGACATTGACGGTGACTGGAACGGTTCAAGTCGTGACCCTCACCAACATTTGGAACATTCGCGCAGGCTCGCGATCCTACGTCACCACGAATAATACCGAACGCGGCATCGCCCTCAATCCTGTCAGCAATCACACCTTGATCGTCAGCCGCTCCACGACGATCAGCGGCAGTCTCGGCATTTATATTTTGGATTCCGAAACTGGAGCTGAGCTGGGCACGATGAGCGTTGCTGGCGTCACTGGCGGCACGTTCAAGTTAAACAAAATTGGCGTAACGGATGACGGAGTAATTTACGCGGCGAACTTGACCACCGCCAGCCCCGGAACGCCATTTGTCATTTATCGATGGGCAACTGAAACCAACGCTCCAACCATTGCGTATTCCGGTCCGGCCGGGAACACACCGCGTTGGGGAGATTCATTTGATCTCCGAGGCGCTGGAACCAATACCCAAATCATTGTCGCCGCCACGACGTCCTGCACCAACGCCGTTATTTTCTCTACAGTTAACGGAACAAACTTTGTCGCAACGAAGATTAATCCTTCTCCAGCGATTTTCGCTGGTGAATTTTCCAAGGGACTTTCTTTCGGAAGCGGCAACACCTTTTTCGCCAAGCACAACACGGCAAACATAGCCGGGCAATATAGCTTCGACCTCGGCGCCGGCACGGCAACATTGATCACAGGGATTGATTTGGATTCCACGATGATCGCGCTCGGGCTTAATTTGGGAAAAAATCTATTAGCTGGAATTCTCGACGACAACTCCGCGAACAACGGGAACCATCGCCTCAAAGTTTACAACGTTGCTGATTTCGATGCACCTACTGTGACGGGTGATTTTATCTTTCCGCCAATTTTCCCGGTAGCGAATACGAATAACAGTAGTAACTCCACCTTAGCCGGAAATGTGGATACGGACGGCACACGCATCGTCGCGCTTGATACTCAAAATGGCATCGTCGCGTTGAAAATTATTTTGGTGTCGCCGCCACTCATTTCGTCGCAACCACAGAGTCGCACGAACAATGCGGGAACGACTGCGATATTTTCAGTGCAAGCAACAGGAACCAATCCGTTGATTTACCAATGGAAAAAGGACGAGGTGAATTTGAGCGATAGCGGAACTGTTTCGGGCGCGACCACCTCAACGTTGACCGTGACCAATGTGAGCGCAAGCGACGTGGGAAATTACTCCGTGAGCGTCAGCAACACCGGCGGCTTCGCCAGCAGCATTGCGGCAGCTTTGACGGTGATTTCTCCGCCACCAACTCGCTTTGATTCCGTGAATTACTTGGCCAATCAAGGATTCCAACTCGTGCTGAGCGGTCCGACCAATTCCACTTGCACCATCGAAGTCTCCACGAACCTTGTGAATTGGACGACGTTGACAAACATTTTTCATCAAGACAGCACGTTTGAACTGATCGATAGCACTGCGTTTAATCATCCCTATCGCTTTTACCGAGCCAGATAATTTCTGAGACGCGACCCGTAATTATGAATGCTTCTACAATTAATTTTTTTCGGCCGACGGAGTTTTCTATTTTCGCCGCCGTCGCGATCCTCCTCGCTGCGGAGAGCCCCGCCAAAAGCCAAACAAAAGTCGCGGTCGCGATTCCTGCCGTAACGAAATCACCCCTAAAAATTCCGGGGCTTTTTTCGGACAACATGGTTTTGCAACAAGGAACTTCAGTTCCCGTTTGGGGCTGGGGCGAAGAAGGAGAAAATATCACCGTCACTTTTCGCGATCAAAAAATTTCGACGAAAGTGAAGGATGGAAAATGGAAAGTTGAGCTGAAAAACTTGAGCGTTGGAAGTTCGGACACCTTGACCGTCAAAGCGAAGACTACTCTCCAATTTACCAATGTGCTCGTGGGCGAAGTCTGGGTGTGCAGCGGCCAATCGAACATGGGTCGCACCTTGAATCGATCGTTCCAACCCGAGGCCGACATCGCCGGAGCCACCAATTCGATGATTCGTTTATTCGTTGTGCCGAGCGTGAAATCGGATTCGCCCTTGGATAACATCGGCGGAACTTGGCAACTTTGTTCACCGGACTCGGCCACGAATTTTTCTGCCGTCGGATATTATTTTGGCCGCGATCTTCAGGCGACGCGCAAAGTTCCGGTTGGTTTGATTGAAAGCGATTGGGGCGGAACTCCCGCGGCGGCGTGGGCAAGTTGGGCATCGCTGGAAGCGAATCCACGACTGAAAACTGAAATCATCGACACTTTCCCCGCGATACGGAAACAACGTCTCGAAGAAATGGCGGTTTGGGAAGCGGCCAAGGAAGCAGCGAAGAAAAATAAAAAAGATTTTACGAAACGCGCACCTTACAAGTCGTGGAGGCCGGGCGAACTTTACAACGGGATGATCGCGCCGTTGATGCCGTTCGCGATTAAAGGTGTCATTTGGTATCAGGGCGAATCGGACGTTTCCCGAGCGCATCAATACCGGGAATTATTTCCTGCGCTCGTCACCGGTTGGCGACGAAATTGGGGGCAAGGTAATTTTCCATTTCTCTGCGTTCAAATCGCGCCATACAAAGAAATTAAGCAACAGCCGACGGAAAGCGCGATGGCCGAACTCCGGGAAGCGCAATTGCTGACCGCAAAAACTTTGCCGAAAATGGGCATCGCGATCATCACTGATATCGGAGAGGAGAATGATATTCATCCCGCGAAAAAACGGCCCGTAGGTGAGCGTCTGGCGTTGGCGGCGCGCAGCATCGCCTACGATGAAAAAATTGTTTTCTCCGGACCAATTTATAGAAGCGTTAAAATTCAAGGGTCGAAAGCGATCTTGAGTTTCGATCATATCGGTAGTGGATTAAAAGCGGAGGGCGCTCTGAAGGGTTTTTCCGTTTGCGGTGCGGACGGGAAATTTTTCTGGGCGCAGGCAGAAATTCGGCCTGACCACACAGTGGCCGTCTGGAGTTCAAATGTTTCCAAACCGATTGCAGTTCGTTATGGCTGGGCGGATTATCCGGTCGTCAATCTCTGGAATAAAGACGGGCTGCCCGCGTCGCCTTTTCGGACAGATGATTTTCCGATGACTATCGATCCAGCGCGGAAATAAATTTTCTCTAAAAAGATTTTGCCGGTTCTTCCAATTAGAAATTGCAAAGTTATTTCTCTGTCGCGCCCTGCAGCTTGAAATAAACCGCGTAGCGCTGTTGATGAATGCGGTAGAGCGGCAACAACGTGAGTCCATCCGCACGAAACGCGAGCGGGCCATTTCCGTCGCGACTAATTTGCGAAGCGACTTTTTCAGCGCTGGTCGCTTTAAAAACCGGCGCGGGAGGCAATTTCATTCCGGCAAAGTCGAGCTGGCTTTGAGCTTGTTGACCATTGGATGGCAATCCTTCAGTTCCCATTTGCGCGGCGAGAACAATTGGACCGTAAAGCACTGCGATGGTGTTGGGGTCATTTGGCAAATTTTCAACGTGCACTCGCATCGGCAAGGTGATTTCGATCCGGTCGCCGCTGCGCCATTTTCGTTCCAGGGTGAAATAAGAACCGGGCGCACTTTGAATTGTCTGCGGTTTTCCATTGATCGAACTTTTCACGCCATCTCGCGCCCAATCGGGGCGGCGAATTTTCAGGGCAAACTTTACTGGCTTCACGCATTGCATCGTCAGCGTTATTTTTTCTTCGTCCGGGAATTTTGTTTCCTGTCGCACGGTGATTCCTTTTTCCTCCCAGTTTAACTCCGAGGAAATAAACAGGTTCACGTAAAGCGAGTTTGCGGTGTGAAAATAAATGGTGTCGCCATATTTCGCCTGGCTCTCCATCCCGGTGCCGACGCAGCACCAAAATGAATTCGTTGGAGTCGAATAAGTTTTAAAATGTCCCGAAACCAGAGGGATAAAATAGGTGAACATCCCGTTTGCCGGGTCTTGTGAGGCGAGGATCTGGTTGTAAAGCCCGCGTTCGTAAAAGTCCATTTTCTCCCCGGACGGCTCCCACGAAAAAAGATGCCGCGTGAGTTTGAGCATATTGTAGGTGTTGCACGTTTCGGCCGTTTCGGGAGAGAGATGTTTTGCAAAATCGTTGGTTGGAAAAAAGTGTTCCTTGTCGCTGTCACCGCCAATGACATAGGAGCGATGGAGTGCGACGCGATTCCAAAAAAAATTTGCGATGGAGCGCAATCGCGGCTCGCCCGTGATTTCAAATTCACGCGCCGCGCCGATGATTTTTGGGATCTGCGTATTGGCGTGCAAGCCGTCGAGTTTGTCCTCGCCGCGTGCGAGCGGATTGAAGGCGACTTCGTGATTGAACGCCTGCGACAGTTTTAAATGATTGGGATTTCTGGAGATCGCGTAAAGATTGGCCAACAACTCTTTCATTCCGCCGTGTTCGTTCGCCAGAGTGCCTTGCATCTGTTCCTGCGAAAGGCGGTCGATGCGAAACTTCAGCCATTCCGCCATCCGCGTGAGGACAACCAAAGCCTGTTGATTGTCGCAGCGAAGATGAACTTCGAGCAATCCAGCCATGATTTTGTGCATGGTGTAATACGGCGCCCAAACTTTTTCCATTCGTTCTGCTCGATCCAAAAGTGACTCTGGAAATGCCGCCAAAAATCCTTTGTTAAAACCTTTTGCGGGCAATGCGTCCTGACATTTTGCCAGTTCCTCCACCAGATAAGCCGCTCGATTTTTCAAAGTTTCCTCGCCCGTGCTCGAATACATCAGCGCCAGTGCCGAAAGATAATGCCCCATCGTATGGCCGCGCCCCTCGGAATCGGGTTTCTCCCAGCCGCCATGAGGTTCGGCGCGAGATGACAGACCCGCGTTGACACGAAAACTGTGCAACAACCGATCGGCATCGAGGCTTAAAATATATTTTTTGTCCCGCAACATTGCGTCGCGGAACGGGCCTTCGAGCAGACGAACGTCGGTCAGGTCAAATGGCTCCGCTTGCAGGGGAACGCGTGATGAGGCAACGGAGTTGGTGGGGATCAGCGTCGCTAGATTGCAACCTGCGAGGAGACAAGTCGCGGTTGTTTTCAAAAATTGATGAAAATTCACACTGGTTCTATAAACGAGGATGTAAAAATGAGAAGGGGTTAATTATTTTCCAAAAATTACATCGCCGTGAAGTTCGCAAATCTTCAAATTAAATTGAATCGACCAACGAGTTTTTAGGTCTTGAATCCCACTCGTCGTCACTTTCCTGATGGAAACGAAATAATCAATTTATGAAAACCAAACCGTTCCTCACGGCAATGCTATTTCTGCTTTTCGGATTTGCCTGCGTCTCGCCTAAGGAGCGCGTTCGACAGGATGGGAATTTGTTGAAACCAGCCGAAACCGTTTTGCTTCTGGGCAAGCCGACCGTAGCACGCACTAAAAATCTCACGCAGAAATTTTTTCCTGCGCAAAAACATCCGGCGAGTCCGGTGATGCAGCGCACGGAAAAATGGGAAGGGGTCGGCCCGTATCTTTGGGGCAACCGCCTCATGCAGGACGAAAAAACTGGCGAATTTCGGATGTGGTATATCACCTACGATTACGCGGATAATTTCTATCGCTGGGGTTACGCCACTTCGATGGACGCGCTCCACTGGGCCAAGCCAGATTTGGGCGTCGAAAAATATGGCGGTGCGTTTGCTAAAAATCTTTTACCACTCGGGCCGCATCCGGAAAAAGGAACTCGCTCCATCGCGCGCGATCCGCGTCCTGAAACTCCCGCAGAACGACGTTATCTCGGTGTGCGCTTCACCTACGATGGAGAGTTCATTTCGTTTTCTCCGGATGGAATTCATTGGGTGGAACATCCGTCGAATCCGCTCTGGCACGTTCCTTCCGACATCATTCACATCATGTGGGACGAGCGACGAAATTGTTTTACCGCCTATTACAAACTGTGGGAAGTCAGCGGCACTTTAGTTGCAACGAATAATTCGGCAGATGGAAAATCATTCCTCGCCTACATGTCCACTTACGACATGACGAATAATAATAACGGCACGACAAGTTTCGGTGGGCCGATCACGCATTTTCGGACCAATGGCGCGGCCGAAGTCACGCGGACGAATTTTGTTTTGCGCGCCGAAAATCAAGGCAAGGACGATGGCGGTGGTAATTCGCTTTCCGGCGCGTGGGCGGCCAAACGTGTGCAAGCTTGGGCGCAAAGTGACGACGGCGTTCACTGGAAAAATGAGCAATTAGTTTTGCGCGCCGACAAACTAGACCCGCCGACATCGAACATTCAATTCATGTTCGTCATGCAACGCGGCGGCTACTATCTCGGATTTTT
>JBKJOZ010000207.1:0-4860 GCA_046595315.1 Limisphaerales bacterium | reverse complement strand
CGACGTTGGGCGGCGGCGGCGACCGAAGTTTGAATGATTTCCAGGTCGCTCATGGCTTGAGTGGAAAGATGCGACTTCTCTGGTTTTTCGCGAGTTAAATTTTGGAAACGGGGAGTTACTTTTTGCCACAGAGGCACAGAGGACCGAGAGATTTAAAAAGAAATTTCTTATCTACTCAATGTCTCCGTGGCGATTGATTCCAATCACCGCTTTTGCACGTCATTTGCCTTGTTCGCTTCCGCGCGCATCTCTATATTTTCCGCCCCGTACTTGGATGAAAGAGTTGCCAACGAACAATGAAAAGCGCCGCCTCGAGGTTCTCTGGCATTATGATGTGCTCGATACTCCAGCGGAATCCACTTTCGACGATTTGACGGAGTTGGCGGCGGAGATTTGCGGCGCGCCGATTGCAACCATCACGTTCGTGGACGAAAAGCGGCAATGGTTTAAATCGAAGGTGGGCTTGGACGCTTCCGAAACGTCACGCGACATTTCGTTTTGTGCGCACGCCATTGATAGCCGTGATTTGTTGATCGTTCCCGATGCGAAGAAGGATGCGCGCTTTGCCAAAAATCCCTTGGTGACGGGCGAACCGAAAATTCGATTTTATGCCGGTGCGCCGTTAATTAATTCCGAGGGTTATGCTTTGGGAACGATTTGCGTGATCGACAAGGTGCCGCGCGAATTAAATCCCGCGCAACGTCATGCTTTGGAGGTTTTAAGCCGTCACGTGGTTTCACTGCTGGAAATGCGCCGCCGCGCCGCAGAATCGGCCAAAAGCGACGAAGCGCGAAGATTGGCCGAAGACAAGTATCAACGGATTTTTGAGAATGCGGTGGAGGGGATTTTTCAAACCACACAAGAAGGAAAATTTCTAAGCATTAATCCCGCGTTCGCCCAGATGCTCGGATACGCGTCGCCGGAAGAAGTCATCAACCAGATCACGGATTTGGGGCGGCAACTCTACGTTCATCCTGAACAAAGAAAACTTATCGTCCACCTACTCGACACGCATGGCTCAGTCCGCGATTTTGAGGCGGAGTTTTTCCGCAAGGATGGTTCTACGATTTGGGCACGAACGAGCGCGCATGTGGTTCGCGATGCCGCCGGAAAATTTCTTTTTTACGAGGGAACGACTCAGGACATCACAACGCAGGTCGAGGCCAAACAGCAATTGAGGCAAAGCGAAGCGCAGTATCGTTTGCTCTTCGAGGGCAACCCCCATCCGATGTGGGTTTTCGATCAAGAGTCGCTTCGTTTTCTCGAGGTGAACGAAGCAGCGATTGAGCATTACGGTTATTCGCGCGAAGAATTTTTGGCCATGACCATTCGCGATATTCGCCCACCCGAGGAGATCGCAGCTCATGCCGAATATCACGCCAAAGTTGTCAGCGGCGAAGTGAAGTCTGGCCTGCCGCGTGTGCCAAACATTTGGCGGCATCGGAAAAAAAATGGAACAAACTTTGAGGTTGAAATCAAATGGACGTTCATTCATTTCAGAAATGCCAAAGCACAATTGGTTTTGGCCAATGACATTACGGAACGGCGACGCAGTGAATTTCAGAATGAAACCTTTACGCGATTGGCTTACAGTTTAAGCAGCGCGAGTTCTGCGGAACAGGCGGCGCGCGTCATCGTCGAGGCTGCGGACAAGTTGTTGGGTTGGGACGCGTGTTCGCTTGATTTATATTCGGCCGAAAAAAACACCATCCATCCAGTACTGAGCATTGATCTAGTGGACGGTCACCGTGCGGATGTACTTCCCGCTTACGATAGCATCGCGCCATCGCCGCGCATTGCAAAGGTGATTGAATTGGGCGGCACATTAATCCTGCGCGATAACACAGGTCCAGCGGCGGGAGCCGACCTTCGTTCGTTTGGAAACACAGAACGTTTGTCCGCTTCCATTCTTTTTGTGCCGATTCGACACATCACGAATGTCATCGGGGTGTTATCTATCCAGAGCTACTCGACAAATGCCTACAACCAAAAGGCATTAGAGATTTTACAGGCATTGGCAGACCAGTGCGGCGGGGCACTGGAACGAATCGGCGCTGAAGAAAAGCTGGCAAAAGAACGGAGTTTGCTCCGCACCTTGCTGGATCATTTGCCGGATCATATTTTCGTCAAGGACGTCGAGTCGCGTCATTTGTTGATCAACAAAGCCCAGTTTAAATTACGCGGGCTGACGGACGATTTGGAAATTATCGGCCAGACTTTGTCCGAGGTTTCCACGCGTGAAGTGGCGGAACAATTCATCCGGGATGATCAAGAAGTCTTTCGCACTGGCCAACCATTGATCGATCGTGAAGAAAAGGTCATCGATCCGGAGGGAATTACTCACTGGATGTTGACAACTAAAGTTCCGTTGCGCGACCAGGATGGAAATATCAGCGGTCTCGTAGGAATCAGCCGCGATATCACGGAACGTAAACGTATCGAAAGCACTTTGCGTGAGACAGAGGAGATGTTTCGACTCATCTCGGAAAACGTCAGTGATTTGATCGCTGTGGTGGATGCGGATGGGCGACGTGTTTACAACAGCCCCTCTTACCAGCGAATTTTCGGTGAAGACATGGCGGTGCTCAAAGGAACTGATTCATTTGCGCAAGTTCATCCAGAAGATCGCGAACAGGTACGCAATATTTTTAACGAGACCTTAATCACCGGGATCGGCCAAAGAATTGAATACCGTTTTCTTTTGCCCGATGGGACAATTCGCCACATCGAATCACAGGGGAATTTTGTAGGGGGTCAGTCCCCGGAAACCAATAAGATCGTCGTAGTGTCACGCGATATTTCTGAGCGCAAACGACTAGAGCAACGCAACGCAGCCCTCTCCAAGCTTGGCCAAAATCTTAGCGCAGCGACTTCCCCAAAAGATGCAGCGCGGGTGATTAGCGAGACGACCCGCGAGCTTTTTTTATGGGACATGTTTGTGATCAACATTTTCTCAGGCGATGAGCACACCGTACAACCGCTTTTGAATATCGATACGATCAACGGAAAGCGCGTTGAAATTCAGGAAAAGCCAGGTCCACCCAGTCAGTTCGGCTTGCGAGTAATCCATGAAGGTGCCCAACTCATTTTGAAAAAAGCGCCTTTGACCATGTTGGCCGGTACGGATCCCGTTGGCGACATTTCGCGGCCTTCGGCATCGTTGATGTTTGTGCCCATTCGCAGCGGCTCCACGGTAATTGGAATTCTCTCCATTCAAAGTTACTCGCTCAATGCTTACAACGAGCAGGATTTGAGCGCGCTGCAAACCATGGCCGATCATTGCGGGGGTGCCATGGAACGAATTCGCGCCGAGGAAGCCCTGAGGTTTTCTGAAGTCCGCTTTCATTCTGTCTGGGAAAATTCCGTTGATGGAATGCGCCTCACCGACGAAAACGGGATCATCGTTGCGGTCAATAAATCTTTTTGCAAGTTGGTCGATATGTCGCGCGAAGAATTGGAAGGACAGCCGTTCACCGTGACTTACGCCAGTTCCGAAAATCACGCCGACCTTTTACAGAAATATAAGGCCCGTTTTCGCGACCACACCGTCGCCAGATTTTTCGAGCGTAAAATGACCTTTCGCTCCGGCAAAATGGCCGAACTAGGCGGCGCAAATTCGTTCGTGGATTTTGAAGGGGAAAAACCCCTTCTCTTGGCCCTGTTTCGTGACATCACTGATCAAAAACGACTTGAAACTCAATTGCGCCAGTCGCAAAAAATGGATTCCATCGGCCAGTTAGCTGGCGGCATCGCGCATGATTTCAACAATCTCCTGACGGTTATTCAAGGACACGCCTCACTGCTCCTCGTGACGGAAAAAAGTCCCGACGCGGCAGATTCGCTTCAGCAAATTTCCATGGCCGCAGAGCGTTCCGCCAATCTCACGCGTCAACTACTCACCTTTAGCCGCCGACAGGTGATGCAACGCCGCACGCTTGACCTCAAGGAAGTGGTTGATGAAATGACCAAGATGCTCCGGCGCATCCTCGGTGAAGACATCGTCCTCAAAGTGGAAAACAGTTCCAATTTGCCAAGTATCCACGCCGATCGCGGCATGATGGAACAAATTCTTTTGAACCTTGCCGTCAACTCCCGTGACGCCATGCCACGCGGTGGTGAATTGACGATCACCACCAACGCGGTGCGCATCGATGAAATTTATACACGCCAAAATACCGATGCTTACCTTGGCCAATTTATTTGTCTCAAGGTAATCGACAGTGGTTGCGGTATCCCGCCGGAAAATATGGTTCACATTTTTGAACCGTTTTTCACCACGAAAGAAGTGGGCAAAGGCACCGGCCTGGGACTCGCCACCGTTTACGGAATCGTCAAACAACACGATGGATGGATTGAAGTGGCGAGCGAACTGGACAAAGGAACGGTGTTTAAAATCTTTTTCCCGCGAAGCAGTGAGCCGACCGACAAATCAAAAACATCTGGCAAAAAAGAACTCCCGCGCGGAACTGAAACCATCCTCGTCGTGGAGGACGAGACACCGTTGCGCGAACTGGTTCAATTCCTCCTGGAACGCCAAGGTTACAAAGTGCTCGAAGCCGCTTCCGGCAAAGCCGCAATCGAAGTCTGGAAAAAACACAAATCTTCCATCTCCCTACTTTTAACTGACCTCGTCATGCCCGAAGGAATGACCGGTGGCGATTTGAGCAAATATCTCATCGCAGAAAATCCAAATTTAAAAGTGATTTACACCAGCGGTTACAGCGCAGACATCGTCGGCAAAGATTTCGTTTTGCGCGACGGCCTTAATTTTCTGCAAAAACCGTATCACCCTGACAAACTCGCCCAAACCGTCCGCGATTGTTTGGATGGCAAATAATATAATCCATCATGAATCGCCGC
>JBKJOZ010000258.1:0-15659 GCA_046595315.1 Limisphaerales bacterium | reverse complement strand
TCCAGATTTTTTGCCGCTTGAGTTTCCAATGCGGCAACCAGTTCCGGCTCGTATTCATGCGCGCTGGAACGTTCACCGCTTAAATATTCTGCGGCCGTGGAGACGACACAGCCCAAGTTTGGATTTTGTGATTCCAGGTCGAGCGCGGATTCTTTGAGAGAAGTGGGGTGGCGCAACAGTTTAATCAGTCCACCGAAGCCAAACGCGATGAGCGCCATGATCAGAATTCCTCCGCCCATTCGCAGAAAGGACGGCAACACAATCCGATAATCAATCCACGCGATGCACACCAGCAGCGCGAGGACGCTTGCGGCAATCAACAGAATCCACGCCGCGCGCCGCGATTTGTTTTTGGCCTGGCACGCCGCGAGTAAACGTGCCCGCGCAAATTTGGATGCGTCGTTCATAAATTTCCTAAGCAAAAGTGCGATTCGCCAACACAAGTTCCAAAACAAGCAAGACGAGCCCTGCCATCAAAAAGACGCGCCAGAATTCCTTTTGGTTATTTTGTTGTCCAAAAAGACTTGCCGCGACGACCGGTTGAACCGCATCGGGGCCGCGCACAATTTTCTGTGGAAATTGATTCGTGGTCAGCGCGCTCAAATCCGATTCTTCGCTCGGCAAATTTACGGCCACGCGCTGGACTTCACGGTTCGATTGGTCGCGAATCGAATAAATACCCGGTGCGGCCAAGTTCACATTTCGCAGGCGACCTTGTTCATCCGCCGTCGCGGTAAATTCCCCACCGCCCGCTCGTTGCACGCGGAATGCACCCTTCTTCGCGATCAAACCAAGATCCAAATCAACCTCATCGCTCGCTGTGATTGTGGATGACATTTTCATTTCCAATCCTGAATTTCGCGCCAGATAATTTCCAACACTGTGCAACCACGGCACAAAGGTTTTGTGCTTCGGCCAATCATTCCAGCGCGTGTCAACCGACGTGTTCACAAGAATACTTTTCGAGCCAGTCTGCTCAACGATGAATGGCATTCCGTCATCAAACTTCGCGAGGACACGCGCACCCGGGCCCGCGTCCAATGTGAATCGGCGCGTGAATTCCGGCAAGTGCAGGTCGCCGCTGTTGGGTTGCCGGAACGCGGCAAAAATAGCGGATGTTGTTTCGACATCGGCGAGATGCCAATTCAACGGTTCCTCTTCCATGCGACCGATTTGCGCAGGCAGAAGTTCGCGAAATTCGGAATTGTAGCGGTTCGCGCTCACGCTATCGCCGAGGAACATCAGCAACCCGCCGCCCGCTTGAACAAATTCCGCAATCGTCCGCGCCATCTCGGAGGGAACCTCGCGCAATCCCGGCAAAACAACGAAATCGAAACGCGCCCTCTCTTCTGGTCTGAAAAATTTTTTCGCAAATTGATCAACCGAAACTTTTTCGACGCTGAAGCGGGAACGGCCTCCTTTGCCGGGCTCCAGCGCACTCGCGACAAAAAAACTTTCTTCTTCAAAAATGCGTTTGGTTTCGCGCGGTTCAATCACTAGCACGCGCACTGGACTCGGAATGTGAATCACTTCGTAGCGTGAATCGTCCAGCGCGAACGCGTCAGAGGATCGAATGCGAATCTCGGCCTGATGCCAACCGGGTTCGAGTGGCGGAAGTTTCAGTTCGAGGTGAGCCGACTCATCCGGCTTCAATTCGGTGTGTTGCGAAAACCGCTCCTCATTGTCTATGAACAAACTCGTTTTCACTTTGGCAGTTTCATCGGTAAAATTAGCGAGTGCCGCACTCGGTTTGGTTGAACCTTTCGGTTGGAGCGCCATCTCAGTGACGGCGAGATTCGGCGTAAAAGTTTCAGCAGCACTGAGCAAATTCACCTCGATGAATTGGGGAACTGGATGCGAGGAGATGTTTTTTGCGCTCGCTCGTTGCAAATCGCTGACCAGATAGATGATCGATTGTTCGCCAGAATTTTTGTGCGATAAAATTTTCACGGCCTGCTGCAAACCGTTTCCAAGATCGGTTGTGCCGGAATCGGGCAGGAGATTTTTCAAAACGCGCTTAATTTCTTCCGGAGGGCCGAGCGGAGACAAAATATCTGTGTGATTCGCGCAGCCAATCAACGCAACGCGATCTTCTGTTTGCAAATCGGCCAGAAGTTTTTCAATCACTTTTTTCGCATGATTCCAACGAGAGTCGCTCCCATCGCGCGCCTGCATGCTGGCGGAACGATCGAGCACAAAAACGATGTTCCGCTTTTTTTGCGTGGAGTTGGCGGCGAGCTGATTTGGTAAATAAGGGCGCGCAAAAGCGAGGGCAATCAGAGTCAAAAGCAGGATGCGCGCGGCGAGAAGTAGCCAGTTGCGGAATTTGCGTCGAGTGGATTGCTCGTTTCGTTTCAGGAAAAATTGAAGCGTGCTGAAACGGAGCCGTTGTTTTTTTCGTTTCAACAGCAAATGAATCAGAATGGGAATGGCAAGCGCACCAAGACCGCCGAGCATAGCTGGATTTGTAAAAAACATTGGGTTGCGAAATTACACCGCAGCGCGTCGTTCCAGGTAAGCGATGAGGGCGACATCGAACGGGGCGTCCGTGCGCAGTTGCTGATAATCCATTTCAAGTATGGCGCATTCCTGACTGATGTGATCGCAAAAGATTTTCACGCGTTTTTGATATTCATCGCGAAATTCGTCAGCGTGCACTGGCAATTCTTCGCCCGTTTCGCTGTCTTCCATGATGAACTCGCCGTGGTAAGGAAAATCGAGTTCCTCGGGTGCGAGTAAATGGAACACAATGACTTCTTGATGCTGGGAATGGAGGCCACGTAGAAGTTCGAGCGCGGTTTCGTTTGGCGAAAAGAAATCGGAAATGACGACGGCGATTCCACGGCGCGAAAAGGTGTGCAACAAACGAAGAACATCTTCTCCGATGGCAGTGCGGCCTTCCGCTTTGATGTTCGTGAGCGCGACGAAAATTTCCTCCGCATGATGGCGGCTAGACTGAGCGGGCACGACTTGAGTGGCGTGGTCGTTAAAAGAAATCAAGCCGGGCGAATCGTGTTGCCGAACCATCAAGTGCGCGAGAACCGCCGCGAGAATTCGGGCATAATTAAACTTATTAAAATCGCCCGACCCAAAATTCATGGAGGCGCTGGTGTCTAAAAAAATTTGGCAACGCGCGTTCGTGTCGTCTTCGAATTGTTTGACGTAAAATTTGTCCGACCGACCCCAAACTTTCCAATCAATGTGGCGGAGGTTGTCGCCCTGGGTGTAGGCGCGATAGGCGGAAAATTCCGAGCTGTAACCGAGAAATGGACTGCGGTGAAGTCCGTCGAAAAAACCTTCGACCACCGTGCGGGCGAGCAGCGAAAGATCGTCCATCGCGGCAAGCAGGCTGGCATCGAGTTTTAGCGTGTGCGGCATTTAAATGTTTCGCAACGGGCGCGAAATTTAAAGTGACTTTTCGCCCGGTTTTACTTCAGCCAGAATTTTTTCGATGAGGTCCGGCACCGTAATTTTCTGCGCGCGCGCGTTGAAATTTGTAATCAAACGGTGGCGCAAAACCTGACGCGCAACCGACTTCACGGATTCGTAATCCGCGCAAAATTTTCCACTCACGGCAGCGTGGGCTTTCGCGCCGAGGACGAGATATTGTGAGGCGCGCGGACTGGCGCCCCATCGAATAAATTCTTTCACATATTTGGGCGCAGAAGGATCTTCGGGGCGCGTGCGGGAAACTAATTTCACGGCGTAACGGACGACTTCGTCGGAGACAGGAATTGCGCGAACCAACTTTTGAATTTCAAGAATTTCTGCTCCATCGAGAACTGGTTTGATTTCTGGATTCTCCGTTCCAGTCGTGTTGCGAACGACAAGTTCTTCTTCCGCGTTCGTCGGATAATCACAATGGATACTGAACATAAACCGATCCGCCTGCGCTTCGGGCAAAACGTAAGTGCCCTCCATTTCAATCGGATTTTGCGTGGCGAAAACATGGAACGGTTTCGGCAACGGATACGTTTTTGAGCCGATGCTGACTTCGTGTTCCTGCATGGTTTGCAACATGGCGGCTTGAGTTTTCGGCGGAGTGCGATTGATTTCGTCGGCGAGAACAAGATTCGCAAAAACCGGGCCGCGTAAAAATTCCAAGCGGCGTTTTCCGGTCGCGGGATCTTCTTCGATAATGTCCGTGCCGGTGATGTCGGATGGCATGAGATCGGGCGTGAATTGAATCCGATTGAAGGAAAGCGCCAGCGCGCGGCCGAGCGAACGCACCAGCAATGTTTTTGCGAGTCCCGGAACTCCTACAATTAATCCATGGCCTCCGCAAAAAATCGTGAGGAGGACATTATCGATGACGTCGCGCTGGCCGACGATGACGCGCGAGAGTTGTTCGATCAGAGCGATGCGTTGCTGCGCCAAACGAGCGACGGCTTCAACGCTGATTTGAGTGCGTTCCGGAACGAGTAGAGATGCTGATAGATGCGCCATAGGTGTCCCAAGTTTTCAGGAAACTACCGAAGCGCGTTCCGGTGTCGAATTCTTTTTAGAAATGCAATTACGGCGTGGAAACGACGCGGAAAAAGCGCGCACGTCGGCTGGTCGGTGGAGTGGAAGTATTATCAGGCCATTGCACCGACGAACCGGTGCCGGAAATCGATGGAACCGCATTGGTCCAGCCGATGAGATTATCGCTGTATTGAACATTATAAATGACGTTTGAACTCGTATTGAATTCGAGCGTGAGTGTTTTGCTGGGATTCAGAAAAGCGCGGGTGATGGAAAATATCTGCGGACAAATTCCAAAAGCGCTGAAATCACTTTCCACAAAGCCGACCGGAGTTCCTGTTCCGCGAGCCAATCCAGCCAAGCCGCCTGTGGCATCAATTCGCAGATAGGTCAGGCGAATCATTCCGTCGAAAAACATTTCGATTTGAAAACTGTTAGTGTTGAGCGTGCTAAATTGCGGAACGTTTAAAAAAGTCACGGCGACTCGGTTACTCATTTGTTTCCATGACACGCTCGTCGAATTCGTGGGCAAAAGATCGAGGAACAATCCAGAAATACGCGCGCGGTTAAAATGAGCGCTCAACGAAGGGGAAAATGTGGTGTCGCTGCTCCCCAAGGTGATGTAGCCATTGCTGCCAATATAAAACACGTTGTTGCTGGAACCGTAAATTTTGACGCGGTTGGTGGCCGGAAGTGTAATTATAGCGAACGCATCGTCAGGGGGAAATTGACTCCAGGCGCCGCCCACAATGTTTGTTCCGCCCGTCGGGTCTGTTGGAAAACTCGACACGGCTTGACGGCAGACAGAATAGAAATTGGCCGAACCGTCCGGCGTGAAGGTGAACATTCTATTATCTAAATCGTTGTCGAAATTTTCAAAAAATTCGGTGAAAAAAACGGTGGGTTGTCCAACCCTCAAAGTGAATTGGCGCGTTTGAACGATTCCGGAAGTCAAATTCGTGAATTGCACTGCCTCAGTATAAATTCCCGTGGGCAATGTGTTAGCCGTTGCATTCAAATTGACCGTCACCGCAGTCGCCGCTCCGCCCGGCGTTAACGTGCCGCTGGTTGGCGACGCGGTTAGCCAATTGCTGGACGTGCCAAGATTCCAAGTGATTGCAGCGGCACTGTCATTTGTTAAAGAAAAAATCTGCGAATTGGGCACGAAAGGTCCGCCAACGGGGCCATTTGCAATAACTCCGGTTTGAGGCGTAATGACTAAACTGTCCGGAACTTGGAATGATTCGACGACACCGGTGGTCGTGGAACTGGCAGGAGAAGTGGCCGAAGCACCCAAGCCTCGTTTGGCAAACCCCGCCCAAAGTTCGCTGAGATTTGTCCCGCCATTATTCACGATGTCCGCTTGCAGAATCGCGTCGCGCGCTTCCAAAAAATTTGGATTTGCCGGGGAAAAATTCATGCCGTCGGTCACTAATTGAAGCATCAATTGATTGCCCGCGACGGAGCCATATTTGGCAATCAAGTTCGCGCGTGCTTCCCAGAGGGCCACGCACCAAACTTCACCCTGTGCATGGACTTCATCAGCCGCAAGCGCCGTAAAAATTGGACTGATCGGAATTCCGGGATGCGAACTGGCTTGAGTAGGATCAATGTCTTTGAAGGTCAGCGGATTTTTTGCCAGGTCCATGGAATAGGGATACCGCCGAATCCCGTAATAATAATTTTCGGTCAGTCCGCTAAGTTGGAATGTCGCGTAGCCACCTACTGCGTAATTTCCATTCACGTTATCGCCCGGTTCGGCCAGTAAACTCGCCCCGTAAAAATCCGACCACCCCTCCCCCATGCCGCGCGATTGCAATTCACTCATCCCGACCCCGCCGCCGACACGCCGATTGCTCAAGCCGTGGGTCAATTCGTGAAAAACAATTTCTCCGTCCAAACTTCCATCACGGTCCGGCGTCGGCCCGCTGAAAATATACATTTGCATTCGCCCCGGAGAACCATCTGAGGGCGTGCTGAAATTAGCGTTGTTAAAACCGCCGCCATCCTGAGCATCCGCCGCCACCGCATCGTTTCCAAATCCGCCCCGGCCAAAATTATCGATTTGAAAATTTCCCGCCGCTTCGGTGAAACCCAAGGCATAGAGTTTGTCATGATACCAATTACTCAGGAAAAAAAGCTGAACGACTGATGCATTCGAATACGAAGTGGGAGCTTGAGTGAAATCAATTGGAAAATCAAAAACGCGGCTGGGCGAACCTTGCGGGCGCGGCAGATCGGGAAGGTTGTCGTTATTGCGATCCAGGTGCGCATCGACATTGTTTCCACGCGTTTCATTGACAGCGTCATCGATCCAGCCAGCGGGGGACGCATTCGTGTCGAAAGCGTTCGTCACAATGAGTGAGCGCGATACCACGGACGGCTGCGTAGAAAGCGGCGTCGGATGTCCCGGTGAAAACGGCGACGGGCTGTCACTCGTGAAAACGCGGTAGCTCGCGTTGCTGAGGTATTCGGTCAAACCGCGACGCACCAAAACTTCGCCTGAATCTGCGTCAACCAGAACGCGAAACCCCTCGCCACGCGCACGGCTGGTCAAAACCACTTCCCAACAGAGCCGCATCTCCTTCACATTCATCGGCAGCCAAACCAAACGGGTTTCTGCTTCACCATTGAGCGGCGGCGTTTTAAATTTTTTCTTTTTCTCGGCGTCTCCCAATGCTTCAAGCAATGCAACCTCTCCAACTTGAATCTTCTCGCCGATGTTCGCCGCCGCGAGTGCCACTGCGTTTTCCGCAGAAATCTTTTCCGCTCCATTCCGGGCCGCGCGATTCGCCAAGGCGCTCCTGGCAGCCAAGGCCGGATCAGGCACAAAATAATCCGAAATTCTAATCAACTCTTCGGCCTTGGTCGTGTGCGAGGTCAACAGTCCGTCAAAAACAGAAATGCCTCCCAGCTGTTGTTCCCAAACGACAGTGCGCAATCCGTTGTGCGGCGTGATGAAGTCGCGTTTAATTTTCGCCGCAGCCAACGCCTCCGGCCCATGCCCAAACAAGCCACGGTGTTCTTTGAGAAAAGCTTTGGTGGCGCGATGCGGCTCGTTCGCAGGAAAATCGGCGGAAACGTTCGCAGAAATTCCGCGGCCACTCGCATTTTTCCCGCTGAGAAAACCATCCTGCGCAGAAACGAGTTTTGGGCTTCCGGTAATTTCATCAAAATTCAACTGAGCTTTCGGGAGTTTTTCCCGCAATTTTTTCTCTGCGTCAGCGTGGTGTTGATGCAGTGCCTCCTCCGCCTGCCGCGCACGCTTGTCAAAATTCGGCAACTCCTCCCTCGCTGGTTTTTGAAATCCATTGGCCTGCGCCAAAACCAAGAGTGACAAAGAAAAAATCCCCAGGCAGCGCAAACGTGATGAATTCATATAATTTTTCAATATCCCCAAGGTTTCCAGACTCGCAACCAACTGACTGCTGGCTAAAAAAGTATTTTTCTCTCAGCTTATTTTTTAATTTGACTTGAGGTAGCAGGAATTTTCCCGGTGCCGCTCACGGTAATCACGCGGCCCGTTTTCCAATCATGTTCCTGCCGGTCAACGATCAAAACACGAGGGAGCAATTCCACTTCGTGTCCGGAAAAATTAAGCGTCACGGTTCCCGGCAAAAAGGTCAGGTCCTGAAAAACAACCTGGCCAAAAGGCACATTCGTTTGGGTGGGGTCGTCAAAAACAAAAGGGCGCGCCAGATTTGTTTGAGAAAGTTTCTGGCCGGAAAACATAATTCGTTGGGAAATTTTGAGTCTGGAATTTTCAACGAGCAGTCCGGGCGTGGCGGCGTAATCCGTCATAAAAACGACTCGCCACGGGCCTTTTGCAGTGCGGCGGTTCTGGATGAAACTGAACGAAAGGATGTAAAGCCCCAGTGCCAAAACAAATCCAATCAGTAAAATTTTGGCGAGGCGATCCGTTTTCATTCCCCTCAGTTTTTGGGAGGTGAACGGTGGTGTCAAGGACGATGCCATCCACCGGCGCTTTCTGGGTTTTCGATTGCGCCATGCTCCGCGCTGTGGCTCACTGAGCGCACTTTATGTCCCTCCAGGAACGCATCAAAACGGCATTTGCAGAGGTTCTTTACCCCGGCGACAACAACATCACCCGCTGCCCCTACCGTTGTCGGCCCTGCCAGGAAATTGCCGACTATTTCAAAGGGAAAACGTGGGAGGGTCATGGCGTGGAAGATTTGCGCGATCACCACACCGCTTTATCTTTGCTCACGCCGGAAGCATTTCATTATTTCCTGCCAGCCTTCATGTTGGCGTCGCTCGAATCCTACGATAAGACGGATATTTTGCCGGATTCCATTCGTTTCCATTTTGAATTCAACCTCGATCATCGCGACCATTTTCTGGTGCGCCTGACGAAATTTTCCGAGGAACAGCGCAAAGTGATTACCGAATTCCTGCGCTACATGGAAACCAAAGGCGCGGGTTCCTCCGAAGACGCGATCTCCTTGTTGAACGAGCTTCCCGCATAACCGACAGCGGACTCTCTCGCGCAAAGACGCAAAGTCCGCCCAAAAATTCTGACTCCTCGCGCCTGCACGAATTACCCGGTTGGCTGTTCTGCAACCCGCTTCAAATAGTCGAATGAAAAAATTCCCGAGCCGTGGCCGTCACCCCAGGTCGGCTGGATCGCGTAGCCACCTACATTTTTGATCGTCCGCAACTGAAAAGCCGCCGGTGTCAGCGGCTGGTCAGGATTTTTGTAAAGATTGCCCATGACATCCACTTCACCTTTACAACCGGCACAGGGACAATGCCGGCGGAGAGTTTCCAATTTAACGAAAGTCTCGCTTCCATCCTCCCATTTTATCGCCAGTTCATCACCGATTTGTTCAATATCCTTCGGACGCATGGGACCAAGATTAGCGATGAAATCACCCGGCGGCGCGCTTTTTTTGCCCCGAAGTTAATCCGCTCAATAAAACATAGGCTAGTCTAATTTTATTTATTGACGCAAACATCGATTCCGCTAAATTCCCGTGGCGTGGAATTATTTGATCATCGGAAAACAATTATTCAATTTCTCCTCGGCGTCAGTGCGAGTTTTTGCCTGGTGCAGAGTCCTTTGCTGGCAAACGAATCGTCAGAAAATATTACGCCCACCGGCAAAAACTCTTACCATCTGCTCAATCCGACCCCAAAAGAAGAAATGCGCGAATTGTCCACGGATCGCCCGGACAAAACCGAAAGCGCTTACACCGTGGATGCTGGACATGTTCAAATGGAAATGGATTGGGTGAATTACAGTTACGATCGAAACAACTCGAGCCGGGAAAATATTCGCAATGAAAGTTTCAGTTTTGCAACGGCGAATCTGAAAATCGGTTTATGCAACGAGGTGGATCTCCAATTAGTCGTCCCGACTTACAACACGGCGCGAACGGACAATCGCTCGAGCGGCGACATGCAAAAGCAATCGGGCTTCGGCGATTTGATTTCCCGCCTGAAAATTAATCTTTGGGGAAACGATGGCGGGACGACCGCTTTCGCCGTGATGCCGTTTATAAAATTTCCAACCAGCCAGGACGGCCTCGGGAATCACGCTTTTGAAGGCGGAATTATTTTACCTTTGGCAGTCGCCTTGCCGGGCGATTGGCAAATGGGCTTGATGACGGAATTTGATTTTAGGCGCGATGAATTCAGCGACGGACATCACGCGGAATTTATTAATTCAATCACTTTTTCACACCCAATCGTTGGCCACCTCGATGGTTATGTGGAATTTTTCAGTTGGGTTAGCGCAGAATCTGGATCGGACTGGATTGGCACGGCGGATCTCGGACTGGTCTATGCATTGACCGACAACGTGCAATTGGACGCAGGAATAAATTTTGGCGTCACCGAAGCCGCGGATGATTTCAATCCATTTGCGGGAATTACCATTCGTTTTTAATATGAAAGACAAAGGAGTCATCGTGGAACCCCAATCGCCAGAAGAAGGATGGCACACTCGCACTAAAGCGCCGAGTTTGCAGGAGGTTCATCGGAGCATATCCGTTCCCAAAGGATTGGGATTTTGGCGCAAGATGCTGGCGTTTTCCGGGCCGGGCTATTTGGTCGCGGTCGGTTACATGGATCCCGGAAATTGGGCGACCGATCTCGCCGGCGGGTCGGCCTTTGGCTACACTCTCCTCAGCGTCATTTTAATTTCCAATTTGATGGCGATTCTTCTGCAATCGCTTTGCGCAAAACTTGGCATTGTCACGGGGCGGGATTTAGCCCAAGCCTGCCGCGATCATTACTCCAAACCAACGGCGATTACTTTGTGGTTTTTGTGCGAGATGGCGATTTGCGCTTGTGATTTAGCCGAGGTAATCGGCTCGGCAATTGCGCTGAATTTACTCTTCAAAATACCGCTGGTTTGGGGCGTTTGTATCACGGCGCTTGATGTTCTGGCCGTGATGTATTTGCAGAACAAAGGATTTCGTTACATCGAAGCGTTGGTGGTGGTTTTAATCCTCACCGTCGGCGGATGTTTTTTCGCCGAAATTATTTTTTCCAAACCGGAATTCGCGGCCGTCATGAGCGGATTTATTCCACGTTTTGAAATTATTAAGAACCCGGAAATGCTTTATGTCGCCATTGGAATTCTGGGCGCCACGGTGATGCCGCATAATTTGTATCTGCATTCGTCCATTGTGCAGACACGCAAATACGAGCAGAACCGTGAAGGCAAAAAAGAGGCGATCAAGTTTGCGACGATTGATTCGACGGTTGCGCTGATGTTCGCGTTATTTATCAATGCCGCGATTTTGATCGTTTCAGCAGCCACCTTTCACACGCGTGGGCAGCATGGCGTTGCGGAAATTCAAGATGCCTATCAACTGCTCACACCCACTTTGGGTTTCGTCGGAGCGAGCACACTTTTCGCCGTGGCGCTTCTGGCGTCCGGGCAAAATTCCACTTTGACCGGCACCTTGGCTGGACAAATTGTAATGGAAGGTTTTTTGAACATTCGGTTGCGCCCCTGGTTGCGCCGACTGATCACGCGATTGATCGCGATCATTCCCGCCGTGATTGTGACCATCATGTATGGCGAGAGCGGCACGGCGAAGCTACTGATTTTCAGCCAGGTGATTTTGAGCCTGCAACTTTCTTTTGCGGTGATTCCGCTGATCATTTTTACGAGCAGCCGCAAGAAAATGGGCGAGTTTGCGAATCCGCTTTGGATAAAACTTCTGGCGTGGATCACCGCTGGAATCATCGTCACGCTGAACTTGAAATATCTGCTCGATTTTAGCGGGATCACAAAATGGTTCATGAAACTGATTTAATAATTCCGAGTTATGTATAAAAAAATTCTCGTCGCGTTGGAAAATAGCCGTTCGGACAAAAGCCTGCTGCCGCATATCATGGAACTGGCGAAATGCTTTCAGGCGGAATTATTGCTTGTTCACGTGGCCGACGGCTGGGTGGCACGCAATTTTGAGCAACTCAAACTCGCCGAATCCGACGAAATGAGAGAAGACCGCCAGTATCTGGAGAAAGTTGCCGAACCGCTGCGCCAACATGGTTTGAAAGTTTCCACCCACCTCGCGATGGGCGATCCGCCGACTGAAATTTTAAAGTCGGCGGCGAAAGAAGGCTGCGATCTCATTGCGATGACCACTCACGGACATCGATTGATTGGTGATTTTCTTTTCGGAAGCACCATTCACGAAGTCAGGCACCGTGCCACCATTCCGCTTCTCTTGGTGAGAGCTTCTCAGAAATAGTTACACCAATTCCAAAACACGATTCAGTTCGGCGTCGGTGTTGTAGAAGTGTGGCGAGAGCCGGATGTAACGCTGCCCACTTCGGTCATTGCGCAATGAGGTGACAATGCTCGCTTCTTCCAGTTTTTTGTGGAGCGCAGGCACGTCGAAATTTTCGCGGTAAAAGCTGACAATCGCACTCGCGTTTTCCGGCGGCGCATCGGCCTGCAAAACTTTGTAGCCTTTGGATTGAAGTGCGGGGACCAGCATTTTTCTTTTTCGCAAAAGCTCAGCGGCAATATTTTCCACGCCCAGTTCAAGGAGCATTTCCATCGCGGCGTGGAGTCCAACGAGACCTAGCAAATTTTCTGAGCCCGCTTCGTAACGACGCGCGTTCGGTGGATGAACAATCGTTTCTTGCGCGGTGTAATTTGGACAACTGACATTGTGCCAGCCAAAAACGGTGGGCTTCAATTTTTCCTGAACGGCTTTTCGCACGTAAAGAATTCCCGCGGCGCAGGGACCGAGCAACCATTTGTGCGCGTCAGCGGCGGCAAAATCGACATTTTCGACCGTGGTTGGAAATGCGCCCAGCGTTTGAATAGCATCGAGGCAAAATAAAATATTTCGTTTGCGTAGAAACTCGCCGATGGCGCGGATGTCGATTCGGTAGCCGGCGACAAAATGGTTCGAAGCGAGCGCGACCAGCCTGGTGTTTTCATCGACCTGTCCCATGATATCGATGGGGCGGACTTTTCCGAGTTCACGAATATTCATTAAACGGACTTGAACACCTTTGTCGGCCAAAGCCATCCACGGATAAACGTTGGAGGGATAATCGTCAAAATAGATGAGAATGTTGTCGCCTTTTTTCCATTGCAAACCACTGGCGACGAAACTCAGTCCCAACGAAGTCGGACCGACAAAGGCAATTTCCTCGGGCTTTGCTTTTAATAAACGTGCCGCCGTTTCGCGAAATGTTTGAATCCGTGCCGGTGGAACAATCGCTTCCTGATCGCCCAAGGTGCACTGCTCGGTGTAGCTGCGAATGGCTTCGGAAACTCGACGTGGCAACGGACAAACGGCGGCGTGCGAGAGGAAAATTTTTTCACGCACCACGGGAAATTCGTGTCGGCGCAATTCTTCGTTCGATAAAATTTCTGGAATAGTCATGAAACAAGGTCGTTGAGAACGCTGAGAAATTAAATACTGTCGATCATCTTGAAGTAACCCAGATAAAATCCGAACACGACGCGGACAACCATGATGACCACGATGGTGTAAATCAGTCCGTTCAACAACCGGGTGAACAGGCGCAATTTTCGGAATCCCTCTTCTTCATAAAACGCGTGCAATCTTCTCAAGGTATCGTCCTGTTGGCCGGAAGTTTCGCCCGTTTGATAAAGATTGGCGAACATCTCAGGAAAATATTTTGACTGGTTGACCAGCTCCGACGGGGTGATGCCGCTTTCAATTTTGGGTTTCCATGTCGCGACCGTTCGCTGAATGGAAACCGAACCACTCGCGATGGCCGAAAGTTCCCAGGCGTTGATGATGGAGATTCCCGCGTTGATAAGCGCTTCCAAGGCAGCGGACAATCTGGCCAGCGCCAGATATTGCCGGGCTCCTCCGAGAAATGGAATTCGCCGGCTGATGGTTTCGAGGATGGCGCGCCAAGCTTCTCCGCGCTGCCCCTGGCAGGCGTAGAGCAGGAGAATCACCGAGCCGTAAAGCGTTCCGAAGACGATAAACTTTTTAAATAAAAAAGAGTCGAACGCGCCCTTCGTGACCGCGTCGATCAACAGCGACAGCGGAAAGATCAAAAGAAAAACATGAACCGTGACGATGCTTTGCAACATTCCCGAAATGGCGTCGCGCGTGATTTTAGCCCGTGAAGTGTAATATCCGGCGAGCGTTTTGAAAACGGCGTCCAATCGCCCGCTTTGTTCGCCCGCAGAAAGAAGCGCCAGATCAAAGGAACTCATCCAGCCCGTTAAACCGGCCATTGAGTCGGCGAAAGTATGACCTGCCTGAAGTTTAAATCCGATTTCGATGAGGGCTTTTTTCGAGGAACGATTGGGTAAATTTTTTCGCGCCATTTCCACCGCTTGTGTAATCGGAACTCCCGCAGAAAGCATGGAGCCAAGCTGATGATACAACTCGGCTCGTTGGGCAAGTTGGCTGGGTGTGACGATGATTGCCATACCCAAGCCGCGATTAGGACGCGACTTTATCGAGGCTGGCTTTCAAATCGCGCTTGGATCGCATTCCGACGATCTGCTCGGCGACCTGGCCATTTTTGAAAATAAGGAGAGTGGGAATCGCGCGAACGCCATATTCCGAAGCCAGCGCCTGGTCTTCGTCGATATTCACCTTGCCGATTTTGATGCGACCATCGTATTCGCTCGCTAGCTCGTCCAATACTGGAGCAATCATTTTGCAAGGCCCGCACCATTCAGCCCAAAAATCAACCAACACAGGGGTGGTGGATTTAATGACTTCTGTTGAAAAATTTCCAGAATTTAAGGTAACGATGTTTGCAGCGGCCATAATGTCTTAAGCAATAAATTCCAATTTAACTTCCGGGCTGGTTGGTGACAAAAAACGCTAAAAAGATCACGGTGCCGAGGGCGGCGATGCTGGCCACAGCAGCAATGATGGCGAGTGCTTTATCGATGCCACTGATTGCGGCAACGGGCGCTGGCGCCTGACGTGGAGCTGGAACTGCAGGTGCTGAAACTGCGGAGCGTTGAGCAGTCGGTGGAGCGGCGGCAACACGTGCGCCCGTTCCTGCCGTCGGCGGAGTCGGTGGCTTTGGTCCGGCTCCGGGCGTCACGGTCGGAGCAACTGGAGCAGCCGCGGAGGCCGTTGGAGGCGGAGGCGCGCCCGTTGGCAAAGTCGGCAATTTGATCGTCGGTGACGCGGTCGGCTTGGGTGGTAAATTAATCCGTACCGTTTCTTTTTTGGGTTGAACTTTGGCCGCTTCAACTGGTTTGGGTGGAACAGCGCCGGAGGGTAAATTTGGAATTTCAGCCATAAATTTCTCTACCGCCCAAGCTAGGGTTGGAGGGAATTAGTGTCAAATCTTAATCCGTTGCTTTGCCTGAAATGCGCGCGCTTTTTTATAAAATTCTCCAAAAAAAATCCCATCCTGAAAACTCAGAATGGGATTTTGAGGAACGTTGCTGCGAACTATCGCGAATGGGTTGCGGAACTCACGACATTCGCCGCTGAATCATAAGTCATGCTTGTGCCGGTGATGCCGGTGACAGAGAAAGTCACGGTCCCGGTGGCAATCGATCCCGTGGAAGTAATCGTAGCGTTGCCACCAGTGCCGGTGGCTCCGCTCAAGCCGGAATTGATAATTGAGCCAGTGAAATTTCCCGTGACGGTAGCTGCGTTCACATTTGCACCGGTGGAATCTTGCACATTCACCACTGCGCGGGATTTATATTTGCTCCCGGTCGCCAACACCCAACTCATCGT
>JBKJOZ010000115.1:0-3856 GCA_046595315.1 Limisphaerales bacterium | reverse complement strand
GAAATTGATCCACGCGTTCGCCCGGGAATGACGGCTTATCTCGCCATTCCGGTGGACTCAGCCAACGATGTTTTGTCGATCCCACTCGCGGCCATTTTCACAGAAGGCGGCGAACGTTTTGCGTTTGTAAAAAAAGACGGAACGACCGAACGGCGCGCCATCAAAATTGGCGTGACGGATTATAGTTATGCTGAAATCACCAGTGGATTGTCTTCGGGCGAAATCGTTTCTCTCGAACAGCCAGCCGAAAGCGCCGACGGAAAAAAAGGACAAGGCCGCTCCGCTGGAACACGCCAAGGCGGGGGAACGAATCGCCCTAGCAGCGGGGGAAATTCGCCGCGCCGCACCGGCATTTAATTCGTATGTCGCTCGTCGAACTTCGCAACGTCAGCAAAATTTATCACCTTGGCGGTGAGGAAATTCGCGCACTTGACGATGTTTCACTCGACATTGATGGCGGAGAATTTATTTCCATCATCGGCCCATCGGGCAGCGGCAAATCGACGTTGATGCACATTCTTGGTTGCCTCGATTCTCCAACGCACGGAACCATTCAACTGGATGGAACCATGATTCATGGAGCCAACCGCGGCCAACTCGCTGCCATCCGAAATCAAAAAATCGGATTCGTTTTTCAATTTTTTAATCTGCTTCCAAAATTAAATGTTCTCCAGAACGTGGAGTTGCCGATGATTTATAGCGGCAAAAATTCCAAGGAACGGCGCGAGCGTGCCATGGCGGCTTTGAAAATGGTTGATTTGGAAAACCGCATGAAACATCGCCCGTTTCAACTTTCCGGTGGCCAACAGCAACGCGTCGCCATCGCCCGCGCGCTCGTCAACAGCCCAAAAATTATTTTCGCCGATGAGCCCACGGGGAATTTGGATTCGCATACCGGCGAGGCGATTCTCGCGCTTTTCAGCAAATTGAGCGAGGAAGGCCGCACCATCGCACTGGTCACGCACGATCCTGAAATCGCCGCACGCACGCCGCGACGCATCGAGATTCGTGATGGAAAAATCGCGGCAAATGTGGACTCGAAACTCGCGGGTCTTGATCGCGCACCAAAGGATTTGCGATGAATATTTTCAACGCCATTGCCATTGGAATTAAAGAAATCTGGGCGCACAAATTTCGTTCGGTGCTGACGATGCTCGGAATCATTCTTGGCGTAGCCAGTTTGGTGGCGATGTCGGCGTTGATTAAAGGAATGGAAAACGGGATGCGCGAGGCACTGGTTGCGATCGGCGGATTAGAAAAAGTTCGCCTCGAAGAACAAGATATTCCGGCCGAACAACTTCATCTGGCAGATCAAGCGGTCGGCATCACGATCAATGATGTTTATGCGTTGGAAAAAAGCGCGCCGTTAATCCGATTGGTCACGCCGGAAATTCGCCTGCGCGACTCCACCATGACGCGCGGCGGAAAATCATTCAGCTCCTGGAATTTCTGCGGCACCTGGCCGAGCGCGTTGGAAATGAACGAACACGTCATTGAACATGGCCGCATGTTCAACGAAATCGACGACGAAAATGCGCGAAGTGTTTGCGTGATTGGAACGGCGGTGCGCGATGCATTGTTCGGTTCGCCCGAAGAAGTCGGACGCGAAATTGTTCCCATCGGCGAGCAGATCAATATCAAAGGACAGCTCTTCACCATCATCGGAATGTTTCAACATTACGAAAGCGAACAGGACGCCAGAAAACGTCAGTTCGCCAAGGAACAACCACAAGAAACTGGCCCTACTCGCCAACGCGGATACGGCGGGCGCAAGAGCGGGAGCAGTTTTGTTTTCACCTACAAAAACATGACGGTTTACATTCCGCTTAACACGATGTGGCTGAAATTTCGTTCGGCCACCGGCACGAACAATATTCCCGATCCACGACTCTCCACGCTTTCCGTCAAAGTCCGCGACATCAATCAACTCGAGCCGTCGCTGCAACAAGCGCGCAATGTTTTGATGGTCACACACAAAGGCATCGAAGATTTTTCGTTTCAAACGCAGGAAAATTGGGCGGATCAAATCAATAGTTCCATTCGCAACGCGCGCATGAGCGGCGGATTTATTGCGGCAATTAGTCTGCTGGTCGGCGGAATTGGAATTATGAACATCATGCTCGCGAGCATCACCGAACGGATTCGAGAAATCGGAATTCGCAAAGCGGTTGGAGCGACTTTTAGCGACGTATTTATCCAAATTCTCGTCGAGAGCGTGGTGATTGCGTTGATCGGCGCGGTGGCGGGATTGCTCGCTTCTTACGGCATCGTGCGAATTCTCGTGATGATTTCACCCACAGAAAATTCGCCCATAATTACCGTCGATGCCATGGCGGTGGCCTTTGCGTTCAGCGCGGGCGTTGGCGTTTTGGCCGGATTAATTCCTGCGTTCAAAGCCGCCAAACTCGATCCGATTCAAGCGCTGCGTTACGAATAATTTTCGCAACTATTTCTTCGTCATCCACTGCACGCTGTTCTGCAAAATCATTTTGTAAACCGAATTTTCGTGCGTGGCGCCGTCGTGACCGAGCGTGATGCAAACAATTTTTGTCTTGAGATATTTTGTGATCCAAATAACGGGATACGTCTTTCCGGTGACTAAACTTTTTCCCGTGGCGAGGATTTCAATCGGCGTTCCGTTCGTGGCTTGCTCGTGGCGATAAAGTTCATCGCTCGTTTTGAACATCTTGGGAACGCCCGCCATGATGGGATGATTCGGCGCGTCCACCGTCACTTCAAACTCGCCATATTTTTCATGGCCATTGGAGCCACCGCCCACCAACACGCGATTATATTCCGGCCAATCTTTCCAGTTATACCAGAGGGCCGGATGAGTGAGCAGCAGCGACTTACCGGAATCAGCAAAATCAAAAATTGCTTTGCGCAATTCAGAATTCGTCATCGGCTGGTTGTTGCACAAATAAAGCGCATCAATCTGTTTCAACGCAGAACCAATTCGCGAAATATCTTCGGTGTAATTGACGGACACGTTGTCCGACAAAATCGCGGAGTCAGCTTGATTGAACCAGCGGTTGAAATCGTGCGACGCGCCGCCGCCCACAATCAGGACGCGCGGATGTTGGCTCCACTGAAAATCAGTCGCGACTGGCTTCGGACTCTCCTTCGGTTCGCCCAGTTCCGCCGTGATCGAGACAAAGGTTGGCGAGATAAAATTATCAAAACTTTCGAGCGTTAATTTCTGAATCACCCCCGCGTGCCGAAGAGTTTTGGTGAACCAACGCATCTGACCACGGCTCACTAAACCCAGCGCTTCCTGGGAACCGGGAACTTCAATCGGACGATTGTAATCGGCAAACTCCTCGCCATTTTTCATGACGATTTCTTCACTCGCGCCATCCGCGAAATGCGCCGTCAGTTTGGCCGCTGGCATTCCTTTGTGATCATTGTCGCCGCAGCACGGATAACCCCATCCGCCGATCCCCCCAAGAAAATGAAGCGCCCGGATTTTCAGATTTACGTCTGTGATTTCAATTTTCTGCGGCAACGTTTTGGCGAAACCAAAACCACCCCGCAAGCCAATGACATTTTTGCCGCTGGAATTTTTCGTCGGCGGAACAATCTCGAACGGAATTTCACCCGCTTTCACCAGACCAAATCGCTTGAAGGAAATCGTCTCGTCCATTGCCTCCTGGCTGTTGAAAAGACCGCGCTCACTGTTGGCGGTAAAAACTTTTTTTAAATCGATCACGCGAAATTTATTTTCTCCCGCGCAAATGTAAGCGAGGACGTCGCGCAAGGATTCTTCGCCCAACCCTTCAAAACCTTCCGGCATCAGCGAGCGACCCGTGGAGCGCTGGCGTAAAATATTTTTCCGGTCGATTTCAAAATCTCCGGT
>JBKJOZ010000024.1:0-5436 GCA_046595315.1 Limisphaerales bacterium | reverse complement strand
GGCGGAACGGGTGGGCGAAAATTTTTCACCAGTTCTTTCCAGGCTTTATCGCCCGCGGCATTGTTGGTGGATTCCACCGCGAGCAGAGCCGGAGCGAGGGTCGAGAGAAATAAAATAACCGCGAGTTTAAGCGAGAAAGTTGTCTTCATAATTCAGCAATTCAAAAAACAGTAGCGTGTCCCGAACCAAAAACAACCCGTCCTTTTTGGGTTTTTGGATTTCAAAACTAATCTGATTTTTCCACGAGAAATCTTTTCAAGAGTGTTTCCTTTGCAGTCGCAAAAATTTTATTGGATTCTATTTTCATCCCAGCATTTGGAAAATGTGAAGTTGTGCAACATCTCGCAAAAAACAATCACCGCCGTTCGATCGAGGTTTTTTTGAAGCCGCTCCGCGACCTGGCCGCTTTGAAAATGGATTTCCTCGGTCCCTTCACCATTCGTGCGGAGCCTTATTCGATTCCGCGAATTTCTTTTCGCGGACCGAACAGCACCGACCCGATTCGCATTGGAATTTTCGGCGCGATTCATGGCGATGAACCCGCTGGAGCACTTGCCATTGCGCAGTTTCTCGCTCTGCTCGTTGCGGAACCGGCGCTGGCTGAGGATTACCAGATTCACGCTTACCCGATTTGCAACCCGACGGGCTTCGAGGATGACACGCGCTGCTCGCGACGTGGCTGTGATTTAAACCGCGAATTCTGGCAATCTTCTCCCGAAGCGGAGGTGCAAATCCTGGAAAACGAATTGCGCACCCAACATTTTCACGGATTGATCCAACTCCATGCCGACGACACTAGCGAGGGGATTTACGGCTTCGTGCGTGGCGCGACTTTGACCGAAAATCTTCTTCGACCCGCCTTGCGCGAAGCCGGGAAAATTTTACCACGAAATAATAATGCCTTGATCGACGGCTTCGCGGCGCGGGACGGGATGATTTACGATATTTATAAAGGCGTTTTGGCCGCGCCGGTCGAAGTGGAGCCGGTACCGTTTGAAATTGTTTTTGAAACGCCGCATCTTGCGCCGATGGAATTGCAGGTGAGCGCGCTGAACGCCGCCATGCGCACAATCTTGCAGGAATATCGGAGCATGATGTCCTTCGCGCAGAATATCTAAATCCCGCGACCGCGTGAGCCACACGCGCGATGCGTGAGGCTCATCACGCCGAGGGGTTTTTCATGGCCTAAAATCGCGCTTTTACGGGGAAATTCGTGATGGCATCGACTCTGCTAAGAGAATACTGAAATGAAGTTGACACTAAAAATCGTTTTAATAAAGTGCGCGCTCCATTTAACAATTAACCAATCCAAGCTATGAAAAACACACGTTCTAAATCATCCACCGCCTTTACGCTCATCGAGCTGTTGGTCGTTATCGCCATCATCGCGATTCTGGCCGGCTTGCTCTTGCCTGCACTCGCAAAAGCAAAACAAAAAGCTCAACGCATCACTTGCGTGAACAATCTTAAACAAGTCACCCTTTCCTATCGTCTCTGGGCGGGTGATAACAATGATAAGTATCCGGCGTCCACCACCATTGCTGAAGGTGGTACCTATGGAACCACTTCCCTCGATGGTTACAACACTGCCGCCCACACTTTTCGCCATTTTGCGGTTTTGCAAAACGAACTCGGCACCCCCAAAGTCGTCGTCTGCCCCAGTGATGAACGCGCCGCACGCGCTAACTTCAACACGAACGCAGCAACAGGTGACTTCTTGAGCAATGTCGCTGTTTCCTACTTCGTCGGTGTGGGGGCTAACGAAAACCTTCCTCAGGCGATTCTTTCCGGCGATCGCAACATTGGAACCGGTGCGACTGGCAATGTTCCTAACAGCGATTACGGATATTCGTATGCCGCAGGAACTGCGACGGGCGCAGATATTAATCTTTCAACCAACGTCGCCGCAGCCCCCGGCTCCACGTATCAGTTCACCGATAAAATGCACTTGAAACAAGGCAACATCGCTCTCGGTGACGGTAGCGTGCAACAGGTTACCTCGTCACGTTTCCGCACAGAATTGCTCAAGAACGTTGACACTGGTTCCACCGGACAAGCGGGTGCAGCCGCAGGAACGATCCGCATTCTGTTCCCGTAATTTAAAAATTTAGACTCTGTTTCACAAAGGCACCCGCAAGGGTGCCTTTTTTATTTCGTAGCGGCGGCGGTCAACTCGATGATTTCCCGCAGCGAAGTGGAGGGCTGGAAACCGATGCGCGTTTTCAACTTTTCCGTAATCGGTTTTCGCCGAAGCATATCCTCAAATCCTGGAGAGTAAGCTTCGTCATACGGCAGATACTCAATCCGCGACGAGGAGCCGAGCGTCTCTAAAATTAATTTGGCGAGCCCGACGATGTTGATTTCCTCCGAGCTGCCGATGTTGAAAACTTCCCCGCGTCTTCCCGCCGTATTTTGCAAACGAACCAGTGCTTCCACCGTGTCTTCCACGTAACAAAAACAACGCGTTTGCAGGCCATCGCCAAAAACTTTCAATGGATCGCCCCGCTTGGCGGCGGCAATGAAACGCGGCACCACCATTCCGTAGCGACCGGTCTGACGCGGGCCCACCGTGTTGAACAATCGCGCGATGATCACCGGCAAATTTTTTTCCTTCGCGTAAGCCAACGCCAGAAATTCGTCCATCAACTTCGAGCACGCGTAACTCCACCGGCTCAAATGCGGGGGGCCGATGAGCAAATCGTCATCTTCGGAAAAAGCTGGCTTCGCGCTCTTGCCGTAAACCTCCGAAGTCGATGCGAGCAAAAGTGGAACGCCAAATTCGCTCGCCGCGTCCAAAATCGACTCCGTTTCATCCAAGTTGGTTCGAATGGTGTCGATGCCCGATTTCAAGACCAGATCGACGCCGACCGCCGCCGCCAAATGATAAATGGATTCGGAATTTTTCGTCAATTCACGCAGTTCGCTGCATTGCGAAACTTTGCTTTGAAAAATGTTCAGCTGCGGATGACGGCGCACGCTTTCCAAATTCTCCAAACTTCCAGTGGAACAATCGTCGATGACGGCCACGGATTTTCCATCGGCCAAAAGGCGTTCGACCAAATGGGAGCCGATGAATCCCGCGCCGCCTGTGACTAAAACATATCGTTCCATTGATTTCATTTTGCGACGGTCGCTGGTTTGCCGCGATAAAATATTTCACCTTGCGAACCGCTTCGTCTGATTAAAACTGTCGGCGTGTCCGCCGAAACAGAAAAATTCACGCCGCCCTTTTTTTTACTGCTGCGCGTCAATTTACTTCAGTCCTGGCGCAAATTAAAATCCGTTCGGCAACAATCCCGGCTGCTCTCCTCCTTCATCGGCTTTTTTATTTTTGGTTACCTCGCGCTGGCCTTCTGGTTGTTTTACCTCGGACTTGGATTTTTAAGCCGGTTTCCCGGTCTCGGCACGTTGCTGATCGAACGATTGCTTTTTCTTCTTTTCGCCTTTCTGTTCGTGCTGTTGCTCTTCAGTAATCTCGTCATCAGCTACACCAATTTTTTTCGCAATCGCGAAACCAATTTCCTGATCTCGTTGCCCATTCCGGTCGAAACCATCTTCCGCTGGAAATTCCTCGAATCGGTTTTACTCGCGTCCTGGGCATTTATTTTTTTGATCGCGCCGCTCCTGGCCGCTTACGGCCTGACCCACAATGCGCCGTGGCATTTTTATTTGGTAACCATGGTCTTGATCGGATTGTTCATCGTTTTGCCGGGCGTGGGCGGAGCGTGGGCGGCGATTAACCTCGCCCGTTTTCTCGACCGCCGCGCGTTTCAAATTCTGGCGCTCGTCATCGCCGTTGGCGTCCTCTTCTCCGTCGCATTTTTGATGAAGCCCGAGGTGCTGAACGACGATTCCTCCGAGACGCGCGTGCTGGCATTGATGGACCGGCTTTTAGTGCGAACCGAATTTTCCCAATACCAATGGCTCCCCAGTTACTGGCTTTCCAACAGCGTGTTGCAATGGTCGGAAGGAGCGCTCACCACCGCCGTTTTCTTCATGCTCGTCCTGCTCAGTAACGTTTTATTCTTTGGCTATTTATCCCTGACCAAAAGCGGGAGAATTTTTTACGAAGGATTTTCCACCGTGCAAAGCCGGGCGACCGTTTTCGGGCAATGGGAATGGCTGCGCGCGTGGCGCAATCGCAAAAATGTTTTTGGCTACGGCGAAGGCGCGGCGGAAAAATTATTTTCCATTTTCCGCAAACTTCCCCCCGATGTCCGCGCGTTGCTCGTCAAGGACGCCCGCATGTTCTGGCGCGACACCACGCAATGGGGGCAGACGCTCGTCCTTTTCGGTTTGCTCGGTGTTTACATTTTGAATCTCCGCCATTTTTCCCAACAACTCACCAATCCATTTTGGATTCATCTCGTCTCGTATCTCAACCTCGGCGCGTGCGCTTTAAATCTCGCCACGCTCACCACACGTTTTGTTTTTCCGCAATTTTCGCTCGAAGGAAAACGTCTTTGGATTGTCGGCATGGCGCCGCTCGGACTCGTCAAAATTGTGCGGACGAAATTTTGGTTGGCTAGCATCGCGGCGTTACTCGTGACGGTGGGCTTGATGACGCTCTCTTGTTACATGCTCACTTTGCCGTGGTATCGCGCGATTTATTTGATCGCGATTATTGCCGTCATGACCTTCGCCTTGACCGGTTTGGCCATTGGTTTAGGCGCGCTCTACCCGAATTTCAAAGAGGACAATCCCAGTAAAATCGTCAGCGGATTTGGCGGCACCTTTTGCCTCGTCTTGAGTTTTCTCTACATCGTCGGCTCGGTCACCATGCTGGCCATCGGTTCGCCGTGGGGTTGGCGTGGTGAACCCTCGCACAAATATTCATTAGTGGCTTGGGGTGGTTTTATCGCGTTCTCATACCTGATCGGCTGGCTCCCATTTCAAATGGGACTGCGCCGCGTCGCGAAATTTGAATTGTGAAAACGGAATTTTAACAGGGATGAACCGGACGGACAGGATGAGAGTCGGGGTGCGTTTTTAAAATTCTGTTCATTCCTCTTAATTTTTCCCTACTTTCTCCAAAGCCGCGTACAACGCGTTCGTGTCCGAAAAATGTTTCGCCTCACCCGTCGCTGAAACGAACCCAAACCCGAATCCGTACGCCTTCCCATTCGTCACGCAGGCATCGGTTTTGTTGTCCCGGATTTGCTGAATTGCTTTCGCGATCACGCTCGCGCGATCTCCTTCTACCTCATATTTCCAACCGACGATCCAGCTTGTTGGAAAAAATTCCCGCAAACTGGAAATAATTTTTGGCGTCGGAACCAATTCCGCGAGCAAAGTTCCTTCGCGCGTGGAAATTTTTCCTGAAGTCACCTCCTGCAATTCACCATTCGCCTCGCGCGCGAAAACTTTGCCAAAACCGAAATCGCTCACCGCCGCCGCGTGAAAAACCGCGTCCAATTTTTCCGTCGCCATCGATTC
>JBKJOZ010000381.1:0-2954 GCA_046595315.1 Limisphaerales bacterium | reverse complement strand
TCGCATCCGCAATGCTCCGTGGCGCTGCGCATCTCGTTCACGAAAATGGAAGAGGGAAATCACAGCATGAAAATCAATTTCGTGGATGAAGACGGCCAATCCATCATGCCGAGTGTGGACATTCCGGTGGACGTTGTTTTGCCCGGCGACGCCACCTTTATTTCGCGAAATTTTGTTTTGAACATTCAACAATTGAAATTTGAAACGGCTGGGCTTTACGCCATTGAAATCGCTTTTGATGGCGAACACGAAGCGAGCATTCCGCTCGCCGTAAAAAAAATGGCCCAGGGCGAAGAAATCCAGACCTGAAAGATGTCGTTCGCAGATTTTCCAGAGCAAGAACGGGTCGTCCAACTGTTGCAACGCAGTTTGGAACGCGGTCGGTTGGCGCACGCTTATTTATTTTCCGGCGGCAATCTCGACGAGTTGGAAGCGGTCGCGCGAACTCTCGCCAAGACTTTGAATTGCCAATCGCCTCCGCGCAAAACCGCGAAAGGTTTGCCGCTGGATTCGTGCGATCACTGTTCCAGTTGCAAGCGCATCGATAGCGCAAATCATCCCGACGTTTCGTGGCTACGCGCTGAATCCAAATCACGGATTATTTCCATCGATCAGGTTCGCGATTTGTTGCAAACGGTGAATTTGAAACCGACCGAAGCAGAATACAAAGTTGGCGTTCTCGTCGCGGTGGATCGGCTGAAAACAGAAGCCGCCAATGCTTTTTTGAAAACGCTCGAAGAGCCGCCCTCCAAATCGATTTTGATTTTGCTCACCACGGAACCACAGCGAATTCTGGAGACCATTTTGTCGCGTTGCCTAAGATTAAATTTCGCGGGAGAAAATATTCGTCTTGGCGAAATGGAGAAACAGTTTGTGGCCGGTTTCAGCGAAATTGCGTCGGAACAAAATCGCGGGCTCCTCGGGCGTTATCGGTTGCTCGGCGCGTTGATGAAAAATCTCGGCGAACAAAAAGAGACCATTGAAAAAGATCTGACCGCGCGTTCACCATTGGAGCGTTACGATGACATTGATCCCAAGTTGCGGGAAAAATGGGAAGACGAACTCAGCGCGGCGGTTGAAGCGGAATATCGCCGACGTCGCGGGGATTTGCTGCTCGCACTGGAATGGTGGTTGCGCGATGTCTGGACGCAAACCTTGAACGCAGGAAGCGAAATGCTGACGTTTCCGCATCTGAAAATTGCTGCCAGCGCCGTCGCAAAACGAATTTCTTCAACCGAAGCCGCCGAGAATCTTCAAGTCCTCGAACAAACCCAGCGCTTGATCGGCTCCAACGTCCAAGAAGCACTCGCCCTCGAAGTTGGTTTGCTGAAATTAAAATTGTAATTCTGCCCCGCGATCATGGCCAAAACTTCGACGCGCCCAATCCCGCCAACGGAAAAGCCATTTTGCCCCTTCGCGATTTTGGCCGGCATTTTCCTCGCGCTGGTTTTCCTGAAATTCGGCAATCCAATTATTTTTGAAGATAAATCGGTCGCGCCCACGGATTTCCTGGAATTTATTTACCAGCCTTGGCCGTTCCATTGGGGATACATTTTCCTCGCGCTTTTGGCCGCAACTGGATTGAAAACCGGCCATTGGAAAATTCATTTCTGCCGAACCGCTGCATTCGGCCTTTTAATTCCGTTGATTTGGCTGATGTGGCAATTTATTTCGGCCGCGCAAACGGTCGACGCGAACCTGACAAAATCGACGCTCAAACATTTTACCGCTTGCCTCGCCTGTTTTTATATCGGCTGGTTCTATTTAGGCAATGTTCGTAGTTTTCGGCCGCTTTTCATCGGTATCCTCATCGGATTTGGTTCCGTTATCGTCATCGGCTGGCAACAACATTTCGGCGGTCTTGAGCAAACGCGGCGGTTTTTTTATGAATTGCCCAATTGGCGCGAATATCCGCCGGAGTTTCTAAAAAAAGTCAGCAGCAACCGCATTTATTCCACCCTTTTTTATCCCAATACCCTCGCCGCCGCCATTTTGCTCATGCTGCCAATTTCTTTGGTAGGACTTTGGTCGCTAACCTCGCGTTGGTCTTTAGCGGCTCGTTATTTATTTGTGGGTTTGTTCGCCTCCGGTGCGATCGGCTGCCTCTTCTGGTCAGGCTCTAAATCAGGATGGTTATTAGCTTTGTTATTAGCATATTTAAGTTTGCTGAGAATTTCGTTTAGTCCGCGTTTAAAAAGTGGGCTGGTTATTGGCTTGTTAATGGTCGGGCTGAGCGGTTTTGCCATTAAATATGCGGGCTTCTTTCAACGGGGAGCAACCAGCGTCACCGCCAGATTCGATTACTGGCAAGCAGCCGTCAAAATCACGGAACGACATCCTTTGCTCGGAACCGGCCCGGGAACTTTTTTTATTCCTTATCAAAAAATCAAAAAAACCGGAGCGGAAATGGCGCGCCTAACTCATAACGATTATCTGGAACAAGCCTCTGATTCTGGACTCGTTGGATTTCTCAGTTTCACGATTTTTGTTTTCGGTTCGCTTATCATTTGTCGCCCAAGACGTGGACTTGAACAACCAATTCTGTTTTCAATTTGGCTTGGATTGATTGGCGTTAGCCTTCATTCGTTGGTCGAATTCAATCTGTATATTCCGGCGATTGCCTGGCCAACATTCCTGTTTTTCGGCTGGATCTGGAGACAACGCGTGAAGGAAATATTCGACAAAAACCATCTCGCTTCGTAATTTCGCACCGTCGAAATGAAAATTTTGTATCTCAACGGCCCCAACCTGAACCTGCTTGGACAGCGGGAGCCGGATGTTTATGGCCGAACCTCTTTGGCCGACATCGAGGCCAAGGTTCGAGAACGCGCTGCCAGCTTAAAAGTGGAAATCGATTTTCGCCAAACGAACCTCGAAGGCGAATTGGTCGGCTGGATTCAACAAGCGCGCGGGATTTTTGATGTAATCGTTATCAACGCCGCCGCCTATACCCA
>JBKJOZ010000195.1:0-3027 GCA_046595315.1 Limisphaerales bacterium | reverse complement strand
TTTCAATTGTTTTTAATATAAAATCGATGGTATTTCGCACTTCATTCCAAAAAGCGCAATTCTTGATTTTATGTCAAAAACTAAAACTGCCGCCGCTTCAGCAAAAATTCAAACGAGCGGAGAAGTCAAAGAACTCATTAGCGCCACCGTCAAACTCTGGCGCAAGCATCATCTGACTTATGACCAAGCCGGTTACGTCGGAAAAGAAGTCCGCCGCCAATTGAAAATCAAAAGAGCCGCCACTCGTCAAACGGTCGTTCATCGTCTGTCACGCGATGAAGAACAAAAACTCATCAAGCAGGCTTACCGGCGTGGCGATAGCAACGGAACAGAATCATACTATCTTCCGATTCAATCTCGATTTAACTCGCCGATGCGCGTTTCATAACTGAGTTCGTTAATAGCGTTGTCTTCCAGATTCTCCCGATCCAGATCATACAACCTGAGAGTATTTAGATCCTGATGCCCGCTCATTCGCTGGATGTGGCGGATCGGAACGCCCTGCTTGAACGCCTGGGTGATCGCCGTGCGCCGCAGATCGTGCGGCGAGACATCGCCGATGCCGCACAGTTTCGCATAGCGTTTGACCAGATGCCAGATGTGGCGGGTCGAGAGAGGTTTATTTTCGCCGAACCATCTTTGATTCGGCTCGGCTTGAAACAGAAAGGCATCTTCACCGCCCGATTTCATAATCTGCCGGTTCTCGCGGTCGAGGTTCAGATAATCGTCAATGGCTTTTTTGACGTCTTTCGGTAATGGTTTGATTTCCTCGCGTCCGCCTTTGAGTGTGACTGTCAAAACCCATCTGCCGCTCGTCCACCTGATAGATGAAACCTTCAAATTGGCGACTTCGGAGACGCGTAGGCTGAGGCGCAGCATCATCAGCATAAGCGCGTAATCTCTGGCTCCTAAAAGGCTGTCGAGCCGAAACCACGAGAGCAGTGATTTGACTTCATTCGGCGCGAGCGCACGACCGGGCGAATGTTTCGGTTTCTTCGGCGGCGGCACGAGTTTCGCCGATGCCGGATTGAGACTGAAAATTCCTAACGCCCGCCCCATTTCAAACAGGGAGCGCAGGATGGCGAGTTTCGTCGAAATAGTGTGCGGTCGCCTGCCTTCTTTGATCAGATGGTCGCGCCACTCGGTGACGTGCGCGAAAGTGACTTCAGCAAAATTCAGTCTTCTGCCGTGCCTTGTTTCACAAAACCCGGCAAAGGTTTGCAAAGTCGTGCGGTAAGTGCGGCGCGTTTCCGGCGAATGCGATTTTAAGATAAAGGCGCGCGTCAAATCGGCATCGGTCTGCGGGATACAGTGAGCGTTGGCAGTTTCAACGGTTTTGATCCGATGGGCAGCCTGATCCTCGTCCTGCCGAATAGAAATATCCGTATTTTGATCTGTTTCCATTAAAAAATCTCTCGCTTACACCAAATAATGCTTAAAATTTATCGCATTTCGCTTGAATTAAAAATGAAGTATATCAGAAAAACTAGCTTTTCTGATACTCCGTGCGATAATCAAAAAATCTGCGTGCCACATCTATTTTTATTAGTGTTTCTACTTGCAGTTTGCCTTTAAACCGATGAATTTCAAGTATTGAGCAGAGGGTTGGTCAGGAGGAAAATAGTTTATGCCAGTCAGTTTTTTATCCGCCGCCGAACGACGGCAGTTCAATTCGTTTCCGGCAGATTTGTCGCCACCGGATTTAATTGCCTTTTTTACTTTAAGCGAAACTGATTTAGGGCAAGTTCCCAAAACGACTACGCCGCCGAATCGCCTCGGTTTCGCGCTGCGAATTTTGCTGCTGCGGTTTCTCGGTTTTCACCTGCCCGATCTGACGACGGTGCCGGTGACTGTCATCGAGTATGTCAGCTCTCAAATCGGCACCGCTGCCGCACCGATCAAATTTTACGCCGAGCGCGACGCGACCCGCACCGTTCACCAACGGGCTATTGAAGAGTATCTGGGCTTTCGTCTGCCAACCGAAACGGATTTGCAAAGCGTTGGCGAATGGCTGACGGAACGAGCTTTGGAACACGACCGCCCGACGGTGCTTTTGCAGTTTTTGTGCGGGCGTTTTTTAGCTGAGAGACTGGTGCGTCCGGGTTTTTCGATAGTCGAGAGAATGGTCGCGGCGGCACGCAAGGCGGCGGAAGAGGAAGTTTTTCGCCGCATCGAATCAATTATTGACGTGCATTTAGTGAAAGACTTGGACGAACTGCTGCTGGCGGAACAGCCGAATCGCCCGACACCGCTGGCTTTACTGCGGCAAAGTGCAACTTCCAACTCGCCAAAAACTATTTTAGCGGGACTGGGGAAATTGGCAAAACTCCAAAATTGGGAAGTCGATAAATGGAACTTGTCCGTAATCAATCCGAACCGCCGCAAACAACTCGCGCAAATCGGTTTTCGCTCGACCGCGCAGGCTTTGAGCCGGATGAACAAATCTCGCCGGTATCCGATTCTGCTCGCGTTTCTAACGCAGCTTCACGAGGAGGTTTTGGATGAACTCGTCGAGTTATTCGACCGCCTGCTTTACAACATCTCTTCGCGTGCCGACCGCAAACTCGCCGAAATCCGGCAGGAAATCGCACTGCTCGCCGGCGATAAAATTAAACTTCTTCAAGGGCTGGTGCGGATTTTGATTGATCCGACCGTGCCGGATGAGCAGGTGCGAAAGATGATTTACGAATTTCTACCCGAAAATAAGCTCCGCGTAACTTTCGATGAATGCGAGCGCATTAACGAACCGCTCGAAGAAAGTTTCTTCAAACTGATCGGAGATCGTTATTCGTATCTGGGGTAATCCGACACAAAAGGTAAAAAAGAACCACAGAAATTTCAGATTTTGGGGCTTGCCGGCTGTTTGACCCGCAGACTGTTTTTATTGAGCCAGTTACAGAGATTCGCCTCGGTTGTGTGATAGCGGCGAGCGATGAACCGCTGGGTTGAGCCGTTTGCCAGCAGGGTTTCGATTTCCGGGCGGTATTGGTCGAGCTTTGATTTCCCCGGACCGGGCGGTCTGCCGAG
>JBKJOZ010000041.1:0-4030 GCA_046595315.1 Limisphaerales bacterium | reverse complement strand
CTTCGTTGATTCTCGATATTTTCGCGCAACGCGCCCGCAGCAAAGAAGGCAAATTGCAAATTGAACTCGCGCAACTTCAACATTTGCTCCCACGACTCACGAGATTTTGGGGCCACTTATCGCGGCAAAAGGGCGGTATCGGTATGCGGGGTGACGGTGAAACCCAGTTGGAAACCGACCGCCGCCGGGTGCAGGAACGCATCTCAAAAATTCTCGTCGATCTCGACATCGTGCGCCGCCAACGCTCAACGCAACGCAACGGACGCCAGCGCAAACTTTGGCCGCTCGCTTCGATTGTCGGCTACACGAACGCGGGAAAATCGACGTTGCTCAATTCACTGACCGGTGCTGCGGTTTTCGCCGAAGAAAAAATGTTCGCGACGTTGGACCCAACGACGCGCCGACTTCGTTTGCCGACGAATCAAAATGTTTTGCTGACCGACACGGTCGGTTTCATTCGCAAATTGCCGCACGGTTTGGTGGAGGCGTTCAAAGCGACTTTGGAAGAAGTGGTTGAAGCCGATTTGCTGTTGCACGTCGTGGATATGAGCCATCCGCAAGCCGAGGAACAAATTGTCGCGGTCAATTCTGTGCTCGAAGAAATCGGCGCGGCCGGCAAACCGACGATCATGGTTTTCAATAAAATTGATCGATTCGAGAATCAGGATTTGCTGAATAAATTTTACGAACGCTTTCCGCACGCGGTTGGAATTTCTGCAAAAACCGGCGCGGGAATTCCTTCGTTACTCTCCGAACTCAGCACGCAACTCCGTCCGATTCGCGAATTTGTGGAATTAGATGTGCCGCATGATAATTCTGCGCTGATCGCTCGCTTGCACGAAGTGGCGCAGGTCATCGAAAGAAATTACGAAGGCGTCAGCGCAAAGTTCAAAGCGCGTATTCCACCCCATTTTCATTCGGAGTTTGCACCGTTCATCGTGCAGGAATTGCAGACGGTTTGATTTTTATGCCAAAGAGACCAACTAGAAAAGCGGCTGCGTTGGCTTCAGCCATTTCAGAAGCCTCTCAAGGTGCGACCCTTGGTGAACCAACCAAAAAGCTGAAAGCTACGTCAGGTCGAATCATGTATATTGAATCAAAGGGGGGCGGTTTAACAGGCCCGGCAAGAATCGGTCGTGTGAGTTTTTCTAAAACTGGGAAAACAATTTATTATCAGGGGAAAACTTTTCAAAGTCTCAAGGGTGCTGGATTTAAATCTAATTATTTTGAAGTGGAATCCGGCGAAGAATATTGGATTTCGGGACCAAAACGAAATGGCCAGGACGCGCTCTATGGCGGAGGCGGGGCCGAAATTGATGAAGAAATCTGCGAAAAATATTGGCAAATGATTCGTCGGCAACCCAACCGAGTTCGCGAGCGATTTTCCTGATCCGAAAGACTTTTTCCTTGGTGTCTTGGTGTTTGGGTGGTTAAACCTCCGGCGTGAGCGGCATTCGCATCAAAGACCAATTGGCCAGTGATCGTCCGCGTGAACGATTGGCTGCCAAGGGCGCGGGTGCCTTGGGACACGGGGAATTGGTCGCCATTCTTTTGCGAACTGGACTCAAGGGCATGAACGCAGTTGAAGTTGGAAATTTTCTCATCCTTCAACATGGAAATTCCCTGCAAGCGCTCGCCAAAGCTTCGGTGGATGATTTGCGAAAAATTCCGGGCATCGGACGCGACAAAGCGGTCACGCTGATGGCGGCTTTTGAACTCGCGAAACGCATGGCGGGCGAATTGCACGGAGAATCTCCCGTGCTGGATAATCCCGAAGCGATCGCGAATTTTTTGCGCGAAGAAAATCGCGCGCACGACGTGGAATGTTTTCGGGTTTTGCTGCTGAACACGCGGCGCAGACTCATTCGCGTCGAACAAATTTCACAGGGAACGCTTGATACAATTTTGGTTTCGCCACGCGAGGTTTTTAAAGCGGCAATTTCCGCTAACGCTTCGGCGATAGTTTTGTTGCACAACCATCCCAGCGGGGATCCCACTCCGTCCGAAGCGGATATTAAAGTGACGCGAGATTTGATTCGCGCCGGGCAATTGTTAAAAATTGAAGTGCTTGATCACGTCGTGCTGGGACGCCGCACTGCGGAACGTCCCAAGGATTACGCGTCGCTCAGAGAACTTGGTTATTTTTATTCCTGAAATGATTCACTCAACCGCCATCATTCATCCGAACGCAAAAATCGATCCAAGCGTCGAAGTCAAAGCTTACGCTGTCATCGACGAGCATGTTTCGCTCGGCGCAAATTGTGTGGTTGGGCCGCATGTCCATCTCACCGGTCACACTTCGATTGGTGTTGGAAATATTTTTCATTCTGGCTGCGTGATTGGCGACGCACCGCAGGATTTGAAATACAAAGGCGAACCGACACGATTGCGCATCGGCGATCAAAATGTTTTTCGCGAACACGTCACTGTGCATCGCTCCAATAAACTTGAGGAAGACACGGTTGTTGGCTCTAAAAATTATTTAATGGCGGGTTGTCACGTTGGGCACAACTCGCACCTCGGTAACGAAATTATTATCGCGAACGGCGCGATGTTGGGCGGGCATGTCACAGTGGAGGATAAGGTTTTTATTTCCGGCACTTGCATGGTGCATCAGTTCGTTCGCATCGGAACGCTTTCGTTGATGCAAGGCGGCTCGGGGATCAGCAAAGATTTGCCGCCGTTCACAATTGCGCGCGGCGTTAACGCAATTTGCGGATTGAATGTCATTGGAATGCGGCGCGCTGGTTTTTCGAGTGAGCAGCGGCTGGAATTAAAAAAACTTTATCACGCGCTTTTTCGCGCTGGAAAAAATTTCAAAGTCGCCATCGCAGAAGCAGAAACAGAATTCACGAGCGGGGCAGCGCGAACCATGTTGAGTTTTGTTTCGGCCAGCAAACGCGGGGTTTGTCCTGACGTGAGCGAGGTTGGAAACGACGCCGCGATTGACTAACTTCGCCCGCTTCTCTATTTACCAAGCCGACATTATTCAGAACCAAGAAAGTCCAAATTTATGCCTCCCAAAACCGCCGAAAAAAATTCTTCCGCCGTCGAAGCCAAAGCCACTGAAAGTTCTAAAATCGCGGCGACGCGCCAGCGCGATTTGGAAGCGGCAATTTCTTCGATCACCAAAAGTTATGGGGACGGCGCGATTATGCGGTTGGGCGATGCGCATGCTGCGAAGAAAATTGACGTGATTCCGACAGGCGCGCTGGCGGTGGATCTCGCGCTCGGAGTTGGCGGGTTGCCGCGCGGTCGTGTGATTGAAATTTATGGCCCGGAATCTTCGGGAAAAACGACGTTAATGCTGCACGTGATTGCCAATGCCCAGAAAGCAGGCGGCCTCGCGGCGTTCATCGATGCGGAACATGCGCTTGATCCCGGTTACGCGAAAAAGCTTGGCGTGAATCTCGACGAACTTTTGGTTTCGCAACCCGACAGTGGCGAAGAAGCGTTGACCATTTGCGAAACACTCGCTCGCTCGAACGCGCTCGATGTGATCGTGATTGACTCGGTTGCCGCACTCGTGCCGAAAGCGGAACTCGAAGGCGAAATGGGCATGGCGACGATGGGAATGCAAGCGCGCTTGATGAGTCAGGCCTTGCGCAAACTCACCGCAATTTTAGCCAAATCTAAGACAACCTGTATTTTTACAAATCAATTGCGCGAAAAAGTGGGCGTGATGTTTGGTAGTCCTGAAACGACTTCTGGCGGCAAAGCTCTGAAATTTTATGCGAGCGTTCGCATTGATATTCGCCGCAAAGAAACTTTGAAAGACGCGGCGGGTGTTGCAATCGGCAACCACTGCAAAGTCAAAATCGTAAAAAACAAAGTGGCGCCGCCCTTTGCCGAAGCGGAGTTCGACATCATTTACAATCATGGCATCAACAAAGAAGGCAGTATTCTTGAGGTGGGAATTGAATCCGGTGCCGTCGAGAAAAAAGGCGCATGGCTGCAATTCGAAGGTAATTTGATCGGCCAAGGAAAAGACGCCGCGCAAAAAGCGCTCGCCGAAAAACCGGAACTCGCC
>JBKJOZ010000397.1:0-9215 GCA_046595315.1 Limisphaerales bacterium | reverse complement strand
CGCTTACAATTGGGGTTTTGTAAGCGCCGATGTTTTGCTCCTTTAAATAACCGAGAATCGGATCGAAGCGGCTGTCGTTGCCACGCGCCATGTATTCCGAACAAATCAGCGGACGATTGTAACGCCGCAAACTCGTCACCGCTTTTTTCATGGTTTCGAGATTGGAATAATTGTGAAAGGTGATGACATCGGATTCTTCAATTTGCGCTTTTTCCATCGCGGACATTTTTTCACGATCATCCCAGGTAGTGAGCCACGGCGCCGAGGTTAGCGGCTGAATCGGATTCATTTCACGCGCCCAGGCGAATGCTTTGCGCATCAGCAGCAGCGCCATCGCCGGTTTGTCTTTGATTTCGTTTTTGTATTGCGAAACAAGATTGTCTGGCTCGTTGAAAATATCCCAAAGCTGGACGCGTTTATCTTTGGCGAAATGGCCGACGACACCTTGCACGTAACTTTTCAATTCATCATGGCGCGCGGGATTGCCCAAAATTTCCGCGCCCGGATTTTGCACCCAACCTGAGTTGTGCAGGTGCGGACGCGGCTCGCGTTGTTTGCCGAGTTTCGGATTCGGATCCCAAACGCTGTCGAACAAAACAAACAGCACGCCAATTTTATGTTTGTCTGCGATGGCGACAAATTGATCGAGCCGCCGGAGAAAGCCTTTTGCATCCTGTTTCCAGAGCAGGTCGTGCAAATAAACCCGGATGCTGGTGAACCCGATGTCCTGCGCCCAGCCGAGTTCGCGATCAATCGTCTTGGGGTCGAACGTCTCGGCCTGAAACATTTCAAGCTGATTGATGGCAGTGCTCGGCCCGAAATTACAACCGACGAGCCACGGCTGCTTTGCATACCAAACGTTGGCCTGTTCAGAAGTCCATTTTGCGCGCGGCTCCAAATGAGCGTGTTGCGTTGTGTTGCATCCGGTGAGGAGCAACAAAAGTGCGATTAAAGGGACTTGTTTCATCTTGATAATGTGTGGGGCGATTTTTCAGTTTGTGGCCAGCTTGTCGAGCGCGGGAAAGGGAAAATCCTTCGACGGCGTGTGTTGTGCGCGCATCAACCTTTCCATGGCCGCGACGATTTCTGGATGCGCCGCCGCGACATCTTTGCTTTCGTTGATGTCAGTTTTCAGATCGTAAAGTTCCAGTTGAAGATTGGGGGCGGCGTGATTTTTCGGTTTAAGTTTTTGACGAACCCCTTTCCAATCCCCCATCCGCACCGATTGTTGTCCGCCGTAATTTGGAAACTCTCGATAAAGGAAGGGGCGCTCCGGCAATTTTTTCCCGAACAAAACCGGCGCGAAACTGATGCCATCAATGTTCTTTGGCGTTTTCTTTTTGGCGCCCGCTAATTCCAGCACGGTGGGCAACCAATCTTCAAAACCAGTCACGCGTTCTGAAACAGTGTTGGCTTCGATGTGGCTTTTCCAACGAACCAGCAGCGGCACACGAATTCCACCTTCGTAAAGCGAACCCTTTTCATCGCGCAACGGCCCGTTGGAATTAAAAAATCGCGTGTCGCTTCCACCCAATCCCTGCGGCGCGGGGCCGTTGTCCGAGGTGAAAATAAAAATCGTGTTTTCATCGAGGCCAAGCTCTTTGACCAGCGCCATCATGCGGCCCACTTCGCGATCCATCCGCGTGATCATCGCGGCGTAAGCGGCATGCGGCGTACGCTGCGGAAGATACCCTCGACCACCCGGATACGGTTCATCCGCAAATTTGCCCTCGTATTCTTTGAGAGAATCTTCGGGAACCTGCAGCGCGAGATGCGGAATGATCGTGGGAAAATATAAAAAAAACGGACGACTTTTATTATCGCGGATGAATTGGAGTGCCTGATTGGAATAAAGATCCGGTGCGTATTCGTTGCCCATGAAACGCTCGTAATTTTTTGGATCTTTCGCGTCTGCGCCTTTTGTTAATTTTTGATTGGGGTCGAGTTTGGGATTGTTCAATGGCACGCGCCGCTCGTTGTCCCAGAGATAAGTTGGAAATAAATTGTGCGCGACGTATTGGCAATTGTAGCCGTAAAAACGGTCAAAACCCTGGTTCAGCGGACGCCCGGAACTTTCGGGGCCACCCAACCCCCATTTACCGAATGCGCCAGTGGTGTAGCCGTTTTGTTTGAGCAGTTCTGCAATCGTCACCTCGCCGTCGGGAATCGGAAACTGTCCTTCGGGTTTGACTTCGCGGTTGTCACGGATGAAAGCGTGGCCCGGATGTTTACCCGTCATCAACACGCCGCGCGACGGCGCGCAAACCGGATTGCCGGAATAATGTTGGGTAAACTTCATCCCTTCGCTCGCCATGCGATCAATGTTCGGGGTGTGAGTTTTTTTCTGGCCAAAACACCCGATGTCGCCGTAACCCAAATCATCCGCCAAAATGAAAATTATATTCGGTTTGGGCGTGGATGAGGCGGACGAACGAGGCGGCGCTGCCCACAAACCGGCCACGACCAGGAATACGAAACCACGTAAAGGGAACATGCGCGCAGCTTAGAAAAGTATTGCCGGAAAACAAACCCGAACCTTCCGCAACGCGGCGGGGAGTCCACGTGCCCTTGCTTCGAACTCGGGTTCCTGCGGATGCGTCTGTCATACGGGATGTCGGCGACTAAAGATTCGTGGACTTGAATGATTTCCGTTTTCACGGTTTTATAAATCCATGCCAGTGAAATGCAGATCACTTGTTCCGCCGCAGTTGGAATTGGAAGTTCACATCCAAAATGGGACGACGCACTCAGTCGAGCCAACTTCTGGCATCCAACTTCAATACGAGAACAATTCGGGAAAACTTTATTTGGGTGACTCTCTAACTTGGTTGAAAGGGTTGAAATCGGAAACGGTTGATCTTGTTTTCGCTGATCCGCCTTACAACATTAATAAAGCGGATTGGGATAATTTCGAGAGCCACGAGCACTATGTCGCATGGTCACGCGATTGGCTTGAACAAGCAGCGAGAGTCTTAAAAAAGACAGGCACGCTTTATGTCTGCGGATTTTCGGAAATTTTGGCGGATGTGAAAGTTGCGGCGATGCCGTTCTTCAAAGGTTGCCGCTGGATTGTTTGGCATTACAAAAACAAAGCGAATCTGGGTGGCGATTGGGGAAGGTCGCACGAGAGTATTGTCCATTTCCGAAAGACCAAGGAATTCACATTCAACATTGATGAAATACGCATTCCTTACGGAGCGCATACGCTGAAATATCCAAGTCATCCTCAAGCCGAAACCAGCAACTTCGGCAAAAGTGCGAATGCTACTCCTCGGGAAAATTGGGTGCCGAATCCAAAAGGAGCAAAGCCTAAAGACGTGATCGACATTCCAACCACATGCAACGGCATGGGAGAAAAAACGGCTCATCCAACTCAAAAGCCGGAAGAACTGCTACGCAAAATAGTCTTAGCTTCGTCAAATCCCGGTGATTTGATAATTGATCCATTCTCTGGTTCAGGAACGACTGCCGTGGTTGCAGAACAGCTTGGGCGTCGCTGGAGCGGATGCGATTGCAGTCAGGAATATAATCAATGGGCAATCGGACGTTTAGAATCAGTGTTTCGGCGTTCCGTTGCAGAGTGGATTAAATTTGATACTGAAACCGCGCAAAGAAGGGAAAGCATCCGATGATTTTAGAAGATTTGGTGCGGACAGCGTCCAAGAAAACAAATTTCACCGAACTGAAGCACTATGTGGAATTCTGTAGGCAGTTCTTGGATTTCGTCGCTACACCGGGCGCGATTCAGGCTGAAATTGTTTCACGCAACGAGAACCATTATCGGTTCATTCAGTTTAAGAATCCCGACTTCAGCATTTCGAGACCGTTAAATTCAAAACTTCTTTACACCAAGAAAGAGGCGAAAACAAATTTGACCGCATTCCTAAAAATTCTAGGAGCCGTCAAAACAAGTGATACGCCAGCCAATCGCGAAATCGTTAATCGGTCTGTTTACACAATACAGCAATCTATCGGAGCTTCTTTGGATGCACTGGGCGCGGGACTGTCCAACACCGCACGCAAGATTAATGGAGATTTATTTGAGAGATTCATTCGACTGTTGTTGATTCGGGTCGGAATTGAATGCACATCGGGTGTTGTAAATGTGCCTGTGAAGGTGGACGGCCAAGAACAATTCTTTATGAGCTATCAGCATGATCTCATCATAAAGTCTGGAGAGTTGGTGAAAATTATCGGCTCCGTAAAAACGAGCAGCAAAGACAGACTGGATAAAGTGTTTGTCGATAAATTTTTGCTGGCAAGGCTCACGGGAAAAGATGTTCCTCATGTGGCGATATTCCTAAACGATGTTCAACGGAAAGGGAAAAACTCCGATGAATATGGCGTTGCTTCAACGTTTCTGCCTGGCCATTTCAGAGGCTACACGGTCAAATTGAATCCACTGGATGGCGTTTATTATTTTGATATTCGCCCAAACATGCTTACCGAACACATTCTCAAAGATCACATTCGAACTTTTGACCATTTCCTATTCGTGGAACTTTGGGGACTTCTTAAACGCGAGGCGGTGGTTGCCAAGATAGAACCGAAAGAAAACGGTGAGAGCGAATAACTCCTGACGATTGAAGGGTTGCTGGAAAAGAAACAACGCGCCGCACATCCCGATTATCTGCCGGACTTAACCTCAAGAAGCCAAAAAGGAAGCGAGCGGGAGCAGATGGCGCGCGTTGTCTTGCCTCGGCTTCCGCTGACATTCCGCTTGCCTGAAAAATTTCGGCGCGCATATTTCTCCACTCTAAATTTATGAATACTCCAATTCGTGTCGCAGTGACGGGCGCAGCGGGCGCCATCGGTTACTCACTTTTATTTCGCATCGCCTCGGGCGAAGTTTTCGGACCGAACCAACCGGTCATCATTCACCTCGTTGATATCGAACCGGCGTTGCCCGTGCTTCAAGGCGTCGTGATGGAACTGGAAGATTGCGCGTCGCCATTGCTGCGCGGTGTGGTCGCGACGGCCAATCTCGACGAAGGTTTCAAGGATGTGAATTGGGCGTTGCTCGTTGGCAGCGTGTCGCGCAAACCGGGCATGGAACGAAAAGATTTGTTGAAAATCAACGGCAACATTTTCGTCGGGCAAGCCAAGGCGCTCGCGAAAAATGCGGCCAAAGATATTCGCATTCTGGTGGTGGGTAATCCGTGCAACACGAATTGCCTCATCGCGATGAATAACGCGCCGGAAATTCCGCGCGACCGTTGGTTCGCCATGACCCGCCTTGACGAAAATCGCGCCAAAACCCAGCTCGCCAAAAAAGCGGGTGTCGATATTTCTGCGATTTCCAATCTCGCCGTATGGGGAAATCACAGCCCCACAATGTTCCCCGATTTTTACAACGCGAAGATCAATGGCAAACCCGTCACTGAAGTCATCACCGACGAGAACTGGTTGAAAACCGATTTCGTGACGACTGTCGCACAACGCGGCACGTCGGTTTTGAAAGCACGCGGAGCCGGGAGCGCCGCCAGCGCCGCCAATGCCGTGATCGACAGCTTGAAATCCATCGCCAATCCAACGAAAGCCGGTGATTGGCACAGTGTTTGTGTGGTGTCAGATGGCAGTTACGGCATCGAGAAGGATATTATTTGTTCATTCCCAATTCGCAGCAACGGAAAGACTTTGGAAATCGTTCAAGGCGTGACCGTCAACGAATTTAGCCAATCGAAAATCGACGCCACCGTGAATGAGTTGAAGGAAGAAAAAGCGATGGCCACGGAACTGGGCTTGATCCAGTAATCCTCCTTAAAATTTGGAGCCTGCGGTGAAAACCGCAGGCTTTTTTATTCGCCTAAATTTTTCAGGGGAACCGTCACGAATCGCGGCCAGTAAAGGCGGGCGTCGTCGATCACTTGCAGAAAATTCCACGCGTTCGCGGCATAGCTGATAACCAACTCATCTGGATTTTGCGCCAATCCCGGATGCGCTTTGCCAGCATAACAAAAAACACCCGGCCATTTACCTTCGGGCGTTTGATAAATCATTTTGGGCTCGCTCCACGGGCCTTCCGGTTTCTCAGACAAACTGATTTTGATTCTCCCAAAAATCCCATCGCTTTGAACGAGCACATATTTTTTCAACGCGGCTTGCCAGCTCACGGAAAACTCGCTGGAAGTTTTGGAGGCGAGCGATTGCAAGTCGCGCGGCGTTTTTCTCCAACCTTTTTTGATGAAAAATTTCCACTCGTCAAAATTGTCCAAAGCGTCCTCGTGAACTCGAATGATCACTAATTCGCTCTGATGATTTTTGTGGGTCTGCGTGAGGGTTGCGTAAATGTAAACAAACGGTTTTTCATGCAAGATTGCGCCTCCAACCATGAGCCTTTCGTCAGACGCGAATTTCGCGAATGGAATTTTTCTTTGTGTAATTTTCCATTTTAACGGTTCGTCGTCGGGATTGGTGACGTGACCTAAAACGGTATCGAAAGTTCGAAAGCCAAACGGTGTTCCCGCTTTGTAGTTCTCAACATTTTGCAGGAAAATAAAAAGTCCCTTGCTCGTTCGCACGCCAGCAAATGGCCAGAAATAGCCGCGTCCATTTTCAGGAAGGAAAAAGGCGGTTGCCTGTTTTTCAGCGTTCGTTCTGTAGAAAAAGTCCACCGATGCCGTCGCCGGATTTGTCCCGTGCTGCACTCCGATTGAATTGTTGATCATCCGCGGATTGACGCGTTTGCCATGTTTTACTTCGCCGACCCACGTGTCGCTGAAGAGCCAAAGAATTTTGTCATCTGACAGACGCACGGAATAATCACCATCCGCGCCAATCCAACCGTTGGTGCGTTGGAACAGTTTGTCCCACTCTGGCGCTGGTTGTGGTGCAAAATTTGTTTGAGCCAACAGTGAATTTGTCGCGACGACAAATGACAGAAAGAAGGCTGGGAGAAATTTCACCGGAAAATCTCGGCAAAAAATTGCTTCATAGCTGCCCACGAACGCTTGTCCGCTTTTTCGTTGTAAGTCGCGCCTTTGGAATTGTCATTGCCCGCGTTCCAATCGGTAAAACTGTGCACCGCGCCGCCGTAAGCAACGAGTTGCCAATCCACTTTGGCATCGCGCATTTCTTTGGCGAACGCTTCGACTTCTGTCACTGGCACGTTCGGGTCATCCGCGCCGTGCAACGCGAGGATTTTGCATTTGATGTTCTTTGCGTCGTTAGGATTGGGTGCGTTCAAGCCGCCGTGAAAACTCACCACACCGGAAATATCCGCGCCGCTTCGAGCTAATTCCAAAACCGTCGTCCCGCCAAAACAATAGCCGATGGCGGCAATTTTTTTCCCGTCGGTCATTTTATTTTTCTTTAGTTCGTCCAAGCCAGCTAGGACACGTTCGCGAAGTAGGGCGCGGTCGGATTTATATTTTCCGGCGAGCGCGCCTGCGTCTTTGGGTGAAGTGGGGCGAATGCCTTTGCCGTAAATGTCCACGGCGAAAACGTTGTAGCCAAGCTGCGCCAACATTTCCGCGCGCTTCTTTTCGTAATCGCCCAAGCCTTTCCATTGGTGAACGATTAAAATTCCCGGACGTTTTCCCGAAACCGCGCTGTCATAGGCGTGAAAACCTTCCAGCGTTGCACCGCCTTGTTTGTATTCGACGGATTCGGTTTTGATTTCCGCTTGCGCCACAAAGGTGAACGCCAATCCGAAGATGAAGAGACTCAATCGTTTCATATTTCCTTTCAATGAAGAGACCACAGGGCCCATTCGCATTTTTACATTTTAATCCCCGCGTTGATTTGTATTTTGCACCAACGTAATTCTCAAATGACCAAACTCAATTTCAATTTCACGTTGCGCGAAAAAATCGGGCAGATGTTGCTTGTCGGTTTTCGCGGTTACGAAATCAAGCCGACGGATCCGGTGGCCCAAGACGCGAACGAGCGCAATCTCGGCGGCGTGGTTTACTTCGATCAGGAAATGGCCGATACACAATTGCTGGGGCGAAATATTAAATCACCCGCTCAAGTGCAAAATTTGACGCAATCGCTGCAAAGTTTTTCCAAAACGCCGCTGCTGATTTCCATTGATCAGGAAGGGGGGCGCGTGAACCGGCTCAAATCTAGGTATGGTTTTCCGGAAACGATTTCGCATGAGGAGTTGGGTAATAAAAACGATCTGGCCTTCACTTTTTCTCACGCTGAATTAATCGCGAAGACTCTCGCCGAGATTGGAATTAACCTAAATCTCGCGCCGGTGATTGATCTCGACGTCAATCCCGATAATCCAATTATCAAAGGCAAAAAACGGAGTTTCTCCTCCGATCCGGAAATCGTGGCGCAACACGCCATTGAATTTGCCAAGGCGCATCGCAAGCACGGCGTTTTGATTTGCCCAAAACATTTTCCCGGTCACGGCAGCGCGATGGGCGACACGCATCTGGGTCTTGTGGACGTGACGAAAACGTGGAGCGAACGTGAGTTGATTCCATTCCAGCGACTGATCGAATCCGGTCTTTGCGAAGTGATGATGACGGCGCACGTTTTTAACGCCCATCTCGATGCCGAGCGGCCCGCGACGCTTTCCGAAAAAGTTTTGCAGAGAAAGTTGCGCGACAAACTCGGTTATCGCGTAGTCATCATGAGTGACGACATGGAGATGAAAGCGATCTCGTCGCATTACGGTTTGGAAAACGCCATTCAGTTGGCGATTAATGCGGGCGTTGATCTGCTCTGTTTTGGTAACAACATGAGTTACGACGCGAACATCGGCGAAAAGGCGATTGGAATTATTTACCACCTCGTTGAATCAGGGAAAATTTCCGAAGCGCGCATCGAAGAATCCTTTCAACGCATCACCCAGCTGAAACAAAATCTTCCTTCTTGAGGAGGCGAATCTGCGGCGCTTGCAATCAATCGCCAAGTGAAGGAATAAATTCTCAATGCAAAAACCGGAAATGATTCCTGCCGCTGGCGAACGCGTGTTGCGTTTCGTCGGCGACCAAATCCGATTCGGTTTGCGCAGTGCCGATGCGCCGCAAAATTGTCGCGCTTTTTTACGAACGAATCTGGGCAAGGCCGCCGCCACGCGCGCAGAAATTATTTCTTCCTACGCTGGCAAACGCCCCATGTCGGTCGCGTTTTGGCGCGATATTCCGATGCAGAAATCAACTGACGGCGATTGGGAAATCGTTCTGCCGCTGACGGAACCGGGCTATTTTCGCGGCAAAGCTTATTTCGTGGATGCGCAAGGCCGCCAAATCTGGCCTGAA
>JBKJOZ010000289.1:0-6031 GCA_046595315.1 Limisphaerales bacterium | reverse complement strand
GTCGAGCGGCACTTCGTAATGGCCGATGATGCGATTGTAAAAGTCTGCCACGTAAATCGCGCCGTCCGGGCCGAGTTGCAAGTCAACCGGACGAAACCACGGGTCATCACTACTCAGAAAATCCGGCTCTTCTTTCGCGCGAAAAGTCGTGCCCTGTTGGATGATGGAATCGCGATTGATGCGGCACGTCATCACGTTGCCGATGAAAAAGTTTTTGCGGAATTCGACGGGAAATTTTTCGTCAGCGTAGAAAATAATTCCGCCAATCGCCGTGGAGCCGTGCGAGTGGTCCATCATGGTGGGCGCAAACCCGAGACCGTCGTCGGGTTTGCCGAAACTGGGATAATGCGCGCCGCGAATCAGTTGATAAATCGGCGAGCTGTGGCAATCGGCGGAATAAAGGTTTCCGAGCGGATCGAACGCGAGACCGAACGGATTGACTTGGCCCCAGGTAAATTGTTCGACGCGCGAGCCATTGAGACGCATCCGATAGGTGTTGCCGGAATTCATCGTGATGGAACTTCCATCAGTTCCTTTGAGCGTGGTCGTGTTGTTGAAACCGTGACACGCGTAAAGCCAACCGTCGTAACCACGACGAAATGCACTGGTCATTCCATGCGTGTCTTTGTCGAAACCAAACGGGCCGAAAAGAAAATTAGTTTTGTCCGCGCGACCGTCGCCGTCGGCATCTTCGAAATAGGATATATTTGGGATGCTGTAAGCAATGACTCCGTTTTTGTAGGGATAAAGTCCGATCGGAATATTTAATCCATCAACGAACGTGGTGATTTTTTGTGCGCGACCGTTCGCGTCGAAATTTTCCAGAATTTTAATCGCGTCGCGACCTTTGCCGGGCGTGGCGGGAAAAGGATATTCGCGAGATTGCGTGATCCATAAACGGCCCTTGGCATCGAAAGCCATGTTCATCGGCTTGTCGATATCGGGTTCGGCGGCGACAAGTTGAATTTCAAAGCCAGGCGGGAGCTTGAATTGTTTTTGCTCTTGCGCGGGAGTCAGCGGCTCAGTCTTGCGAATGATTTCGGCAAATTGATTTTGGGCGTGGCCGATGACAGCTGAGGAAATGAAAATCGCAGCGAAAAGCGTCCTTGAAAAAATCTTGTCTGGTTTCATGAAATGTTGCTCACGTATATTTCAGAAAATTTTTCAACGCGAACCTTTCCTTTCATGGACGACACATCTGACCCAACAAATTCAAAACCAATCGACATGCACGTCCACATCGTCGGGAACGGCGCTGGTGGAACGGGGTGTTCGATGCGACTGACCGGTCTGCATCGGCCACTGGCGTGGTTCATGTGCCAGCACATTGGGCTTCCCATCAGCGCATTGTCCGGCGATCTCGACCGGCTTTATGTGGAGCGGTTGCTTGAATTGGTGCGAACTTCTTCCCTCGGACGCATCGTAATTTTGGCGCATGAAAAAGTTTACGATGTGCAAGGACGCGAGATGTGTGGCGGCGGCTCCATGCACATACCTAACGATTATGTTTTGAAACTTGCGCGTGAAAATCCGGAGTTTTTGTCCGCCGTTTCCATTCATCCAGCGCGTCCAGACGCTTTGGAAGAACTCGATCGGTGTCTCGCGGCGGGTGCCGTAATGATGAAATGTTTGCCCAATTGCCAAAATATTAATTGCAACGATCGTCGTTACACAAAGTTTTGGGAACGAATGGCTGAAGCGGGACTTCCTCTGTTGGCTCACACCGGGGGCGAACATACGCTTCCGGTGGTGCAAAAGGAGTTCGCCAATCCGCGAATTTTGGAATGGCCACTGCAGTGTGGTGTGACAGTAATCGCGGCCCATTCTGGAACAAAGAGCGGCTTCTTTGATCCAGATTATTTTTTGACTTTTGTGGAAATGGCTAAGCGTCATCCGCGCCTCTATGGAGATAATAGTGCATTCAATACGCCGTTTCGCGGGAAGCATATTCGCGATTGTCTTCACGCTTCTTTGGCCGGGCGAATTCTTCACGGAAGCGATTTTCCAGTACCGACCTACGGCAAATGGGCAAGGATGCGTGGCCTTATCTCGCGTCAGGATCTCGATCAATGGGAAAATCACGCCAACGTGTTGGAAAGAGATTACCAATTGAAGCGGGCGATGGGATTTCCAATCGAAAGTTTTACGCAAATCACCCAACTTCTCCGAAATCAGATCTAAAAAAACCGGGCTAAGTAGTCAGGGGATGACGAAGTAGCCCGGGGAATTTTCGAATTAGTACAACTGTGGATCACGTAGATTTCCGGTCGCGCGCCTGTACAAAACAGCGACCGAAATTGAATGGGCACAAAGAACAATTTAATTTTGCCCCGAAAAGCTGTTGCGTAATCCAAGGCGAATTAATCATTGCGTTCGCCCAAGGTCAAGTAACTTTAAAAAGTATTAACGACATTACCTGGACGAAGTAGATTTTTGCATGGAACGGCATCGGGCCCATTTGAGCCTAAAAATAAAAAAAATTTCAGGATAACTTTTTTAAAGCAAGTTTTCATGTTTACACGCTGTTTTCGGTTGCTAATATCCGCAAACCAAACGGGAAAAAATGAAAAAAATCGACGCCATCATCAAACCTTTCAAACTCGAAGACGTGAAGGAGGCTTTGGCCAGCTTGGGCGTTGAAGGAATGACCGTAACTGAAGTCAAAGGGTTTGGTCGCCAAAAAGGCCATACAGAAATTTATCGCGGCAGTGAATACACGGTGGATTTCCTCCCCAAAATAAAAATCGAAGTTGTCCTTCCTGACAATATGGTTTCATCCGCAGTCGAAGCAATCGTCAAAGCGGCGAAGACAGGCAAAATCGGCGATGGTAAAGTTTTTGTCAGCCCGGTTGAAAATGTGGTGCGCATTCGCACCGAAGAAACCGGCGAACAAGCGGTTTGATTTTTACGAAACTAGGCACCCTCTTTCCACTTAACTTTCCGTGGCAAAAATTATAAATCTAAGAAGCCGTGCGCCGAAAGCGCAGAGCAGGATTGAAACGGGCGAGGGTCGAACTCAACGAAGAACCGCTATTGGCTGAGATAAATATAAGGAAAACCCCGTTTTTAAAGGGGTTTTTGAATGCGAATAACTTGTGAATAAAAGAAAATATGTTGTCCTCGCCACAGACTGCGGCGTTGCATACAAACACACGCCCTTTCCGAATACGTCGGAAAACCATTTGCGCCAGAATCGCCCTGATCACGCACCTGTAAATTTTGAACAGCGTAAGTGGTTATAAATAAGGATTTTAAGTGAATTGATTTTAAGGTGAGTAATAGTTTGGAAAAGTTGTAACGGCTTATTTCAAATTATTGGAAAGTCGGAGATGGCGAACGAAAGAAAAGTATTGATTTTAATGGGCGTTAACGTTGTCCGGTGAATAAGGTTGGGGTAATAAACATGCAAGCATCTGCTGAAAAAATTTGGATTAGCGCGCAACAAACATTGCGCACGATGCTAAATGCCGACATCTATAACCTTTGGTTCCTGCCAGTTCGAGCCACCTCATTGGAAAGCGATGTGTTAACGCTGGAAGTGTCAAATGACTTTTGCGAAGTTTGGCTCAAGGATAATTATCTTGGCTTGATTCGCGATGTTCTTCTGCACGCTTCCGGCCAATCGTTAAACGTGAAGTTTCAGGTCGGCCCTGGAAATTCAACTCGCGTCGAATCAACCATTCCAACAAAAACCAAACCAAAGGCTGACCCGGAACATGACCGCAGCGTCGCGCTGAATCGTGAATTGATTCTCAATCCGAAAAACACCTTCGACACATTCGTCGTAGGCGAAACAAATAATCACGCCCATGCTGCGGCCATGGCCGTCGCGCAAGCACCTGGTAAATCCTACAACCCCCTCTTTCTCTACGGCGGTGTTGGTTTGGGGAAAACGCACCTTCTCCATGCCATTGGCCAATATGTAACAGCTCACAAGAAAACGGCACGCGTGGCTTATGTTTCTTCCGAGAAATTTACCAACGAATACATCGACGCCATTCAAAACAATAAGCTCGCTGCGTTTCGCAAACGCTACCGCCAGACCGATGTTTTATTAATCGACGACATCCAATTTCTCGCGGGCAAAGAACGGATTCAGGAAGAATTTTTCCACACCTTCAACGCACTGCACGAATCCCATAAACAAATTGTGCTGACCTGCGATCGGCCTGCGAACGAAATTCAAAACTTGGAGCACCGCTTGGTATCGCGTTTTGAATGGGGTTTGGTAACCGACATGCAACCGCCGGATGTCGAAACGCGACTGGCTATTCTTCGCAAAAAGGCTGCGGCCATGGGCGTGGAATTGCCGGAGGAAATTCTAAATTTCCTCGGCCATCGCATCCGCACCAATATTCGCCGTCTGGAAGGCGCGTTGACCCGTGTCGCTTCTTACGCGTCGCTCACTGGAAAAAAACTTTCGCTCGAAACCGTTGAAGGATTGTTGCGCGAAGTTCTTCAGCAAGAAGGCCGCTTCACCATCAACATTGACGTCATCCAGAAAAAAGTCGCGGAACATTTTGATATCCGTCTCGCCGACATGACCAGCAAGCGGCGTCCTGAAAACATCGCGTTCCCTCGGCAAATCGCGATGTTCCTCGCACGGCAAATGACCGAAAACTCGCTCAACACCATCGGCGAAGCTTTTGGCGGGCGCGATCACGGAACCGTTTTGCACGCCTGCCGTTTGGTCAAAGGCCGGATGGAAGTCGATTCAAATGTCCGCCAAGTCGTCAGCTATTTGGAAAAACAGCTGCTACGTTGAAATAGTTTTAAGTTTTTAGTTATCCTGGGCTGATTTGGTTTTGCTTTGATTTCCCAACTCAAAAATCAAAACAAACAACTTAAAACTTCCTTTCATGCCGCTCATCGAAGTAAAGGGACTAACCAAGACCTTTCGCACTTACAAAAAATCACCCGGCTTCACGGGCGCAGTGCGCGGGCTTTTTCATCGTAAATACGAACAAACCGTTGCGGTTAAAGACGTCAGTTTCAGCGTCGAAGAAGGTGAGCTGGTTGGTTTTCTTGGCCCGAACGGCGCAGGTAAAACGACAACACTCAAAATGTTGGCAGGGCTTCTTTATCCGAGCAGCGGTTCAGCGCGCGTGCTCGGCTACGAACCGTGGAAACGCGCCGACGGTTATCGCCGACAGTTTGCGTTGTTACTCGGGCAAAAAAACCAACTTTGGTGGGATCTTCCGGCGCGCGAATCACTCGAGCTCAACAGCAAAATTTACGGAATTGACCCAAAACTCTTCGAACGCACCGTGACCGACCTCACGGAACTTCTCGGCGTCAAAGACAAACTCAATGTCATGGTTCGTGAACTTTCTCTAGGCGAGCGAATGAAGATGGAGTTGATTGCCGCCCTGCTCCATCAGCCCAAAGTTTTATTTCTCGACGAACCCACCATCGGACTGGACGTCATTTCGCAAAAAACGGTTCGCGAATTCTTGCGCAACCACAACGCCACTCGGAAAACGACGATTCTGCTGACCAGTCATTACATGGCGGACATCCAGGAACTTTGCCAACGCGTCATCATCATTGATCGCGGGTCCATTTTTTTCGATGGACGTCTCAGCGAAATTCTCGACCGTTTTGCTGATTCCAAACTGGTCACCATTTCTTGCGGCAACGCGGCGAATTGTCGAAAAGAAGATTTCTTCAAGTACGGCGAAGTGCTGGAACAAACGGCCGATTCCATCAAACTCAAAGTCAAACGTGACCGGGTCATTCCGGTTTGCAAAGCGTTGCTGGATGAATTGCCAGTCAGCGACATCGACATTCAGGAAGTGCCAATCGAAGAAGTGATCCGCCAAATTTTTGCGCGAGTCTGATTCGCGACTTACTCCTGAATTGTTGGCGGCAGGACGAAGAACCCGAGTCGCATGTTTTGTCGGGTCGAATATTTGTAAGGCGATTCGATGTAGTGAGCCTGCATTTGCAAAAAATCAGCGCGCACAAAATTGGAGGCGAATTGGGCTAATTGAGGAGGTATTGGCATTTTTTTTGTTGCATCCCAAACCAC
>JBKJOZ010000201.1:0-4639 GCA_046595315.1 Limisphaerales bacterium | reverse complement strand
GGGTGGTTGCGGGAAAGTTTATCTCTACACGACCAATCCCGACATCGCGACCGGCGACGGCGTGGCAATGGCGTATCGCGCTGGCGCTGCGATTGCGAACATGGAGTTCATCCAATTTCATCCGACCTGTCTTTATCATCCGAAAGCTAAATCATTTCTCATCAGCGAAGCGGTTCGTGGTGAGGGCGGCGTGCTGAAAAATTTCGACGGCGTGGAATTCATGGATAAATATCATCCTCTAAAATCGCTGGCTCCGCGCGACGTGGTGGCTCGCGCCATTGACACGGAAATGAAACGCACCGGCGCGGATCATGTCTGTCTCGACATCACGCACAAGCCCGCGAAATTCATCATCGAACGTTTCCCGAATATTTATCAGACCTGTTTGCAATATGGCATCGACATCACAAAAGAAGCGATTCCCGTCGTGCCAGCGGCGCATTATCAATGCGGCGGGGTGATGACGAATATTGATGGCGAAACGGATATTCGCGGTTTGTTTGCCGTCGGCGAAGTGGCTTGCACCGGATTGCACGGCGCCAATCGACTCGCGAGCAATTCACTTTTGGAAGCATTGGTTTGCGCGCATCGCGCCGCAGAAAAGTCGCTCGCAAACCCGCTTGCCCAAAACGATTTAAAAATTCCGGCTTGGCAATCAGGCAAGGCGCATAATCCCGATGAACTCGTCGTCGTCTCGCACAATTGGGATGAGATTCGTCGCTTGATGTGGGATTACGTCGGCATTGTGCGAACCAATAAACGATTGCAACGCGCCGCCGCGCGCATCGCCAATTTGCAGGAGGAAATTCAGGAATATTATTGGGACTTCATCGTCAGCAGCGATTTGCTGGAGCTGCGCAATATCGCGACGGTGGCAGAACTTATTATCCATTCCGCGCTGAAACGGCCGGAAAGTCGTGGGCTGAATTACAATCTTGATTTCCCGAATGCGAATCCGGAATTAGCGCAACGCGACACGGTTTTGAGAAAGTGATTCAGCGCGTCGCGTGAGCGTGCTCTTCAATCCATTGCGCCACTTCTTCGTCCGACGCGCCGGTGGCGACGTAATTTTTAAATTCATCCCGGTCCAAGCCCGCTTCGTTCAGAAAACCTTGATCCATCGGGCAGCCGTAAATGAAATCGCCTTCCATACCGACGAGCGATGCGCGGCATTTATCGAGGCAGCGCGCCGCCTTGGAATAGCCGCCCAATTTTTCATCAGCGGATCGCGGGTCCTGTTTGCGAAGATCTTTGGCGAGCAGTTTCAAGGCTTCCTGGTTTGTTTTCATAGTTTTGAATTTTTAAATTTGGCGAGTTGCCAACGCTAACTTAAACCGTTCGCGGAGTTTCTCAAATTTCCGTTGCGAATTGGCGTAAAGCACTGTGAATATTGCGACATGAATAAATCTAAAATGCTTTTGCGCGGCGCGCTCATGGCTGTCTGTTTTTCTGCGACCACTCTTCTGGCCGTTGAAATTCCGGAGCCGACGATTGAACCGAAAGTCGTCAATCCCGGGTCACCGCCGTCGGACGCGATTATTCTGTTCGATGGAAAAGACCTCTCTAAATGGACCGGAAAAGATGGCGGCGAAGCGAAGTGGGCAGTTAAGGATGGCGTGATGACGGTAAATGGAACTGGCAGCATCAACACCAAAGAATCATTTGGCGATTGTCAGCTGCATGTTGAGTGGGCGGCACCAGCGGAAGTGAAGGGGGATGGACAAGGCAGGGGCAACAGCGGGATTTATATTCAAGGCCGTTACGAAGTGCAGATCCTCGATTCATATCAAAATAAAACTTATTTTCACGGGCAGGCTGGCTCACTTTACAAACAACATGCGCCATTGGTGAACGCATCCCGCAAGCCGGGTGAATGGCAGGTTTACGACATCATTTTCACTGCGCCTCGGTTTGATGACGATGACAAGGTGGTTTCACCCGGGCGCGTCACGGTTTTGCACAATGGGGTCTTGGTTCAAAATAACGCAGTGCTTTTGGGCAAGACTGTAAATACTTCCGTAGCCTCTTATGAACCGCATCCCTTAAAGCAGCCGTTGCAATTGCAGGACCACAATAATCCAGTGCGGTTTCGGAATATCTGGATTCGTCCACTATAATTTTTCCATTGATTTTTGACGAAGCCGATTTGAGGCAATTACCGGTTTCTTCACTGCGTCAATTGCAGTTCGTGAGGATGTTGCAGGTCCGGCGCCACGTTGGTGATGAGCCAGTAACCATGAATTCGTTCGAGCAAATGCACGAGGTCATCAAAACAAGCCGGCTTGCTCAAATACGAATTGGCACCGAGATCGTAAGCCTTGTTGATGTCAGGTTCCCGCGTGGACGAAGTCAGCACGACGATGAGCATACGTTTGAGATCGGGTTGCTGGCGAACCCATTGCAGGACGTCAAATCCATTGATGCGGGGCATGTTTAAATCAAGCAGGACCAGAAATGGCAACGGAAAGCGGGCGCGATTGCTATAGCAGCCGTCACCTTGCAAATAGGCGATCGTTTCTTCGCCACCACGGACTCGCACCAGCGGATTAAGAAGATGGGCTTTGCGAAAAGCACGGCCCATTAAAAACGCGTCGTCGTCATTATCCTCAGCCAACAAAATAGTTGAGTTCAGCGCCAGAGATTCAAGTTCTTCATTCATATCAATCAAAGACGAAACAAACCACAGGCAGACGCTTTCTCAATGGGGAAATGGCCTGAAATCAGGGGACGGGCAATGCAGCAAAGGCGTCAATCAAAGAAATTTTCACCGGAAAACTCATCCAATGAAATGAAGGAAATGGAGCGGACGCACGCTACGGGCGGGCGGAAGAACATCGTCGAAGCGGGACATTTGGTTGAGGTTTCTAGTACGCCAATTCGTTCTGGGCTTCGTTTTTTCTGATTTGGGAATGAAGCAAAAGCAAGCGTTCGCAGGAAACACGAATTTTAAATTTGCGCACAAAAATGCCGCTTACCGGCTTGATGTCGTTGTGATAAAGGCTGATCAAATCTTTCAGCTCTTCTTTGCTGCGGGTGTTGCCGGCAGCATCCACAAACGCACATGCCTCCATCGCAGTTCGAGTTCCGAGAAAATAGAAAAACTTCATCCAGCGCCGGGCATGCGGGTAGAGACAGCGAAACAAAACTTCCTCGACAAACGATTCGGGCGCGCAGCCGTAATAGGTGCAAAAAGTTTGGGCAAAAGTTTTGGTCGGCACTGGACTAAATTTCCTAATTTTCTGAGGCGATGTCAACGCGCCAGAGCAGTGCTGCGGCCTTTCGGCGTTTTTCCCAAATGAGAAATCAAAAACTCGTGCAAAAATTGTCCGATTTCCGCGACTTGTGCAGAACTGAGCTTGAGTCGCAATAGTTCTGCCCAGCCCAATTCCGCAAATTTTTGTAGAATCAGTTTTGCGCCCTGGCTCAACTTGGTTTCAGACAAAATTGGCATTAAGCCGAGGTCGCCCAACAACTTAATTTCAAATGCAAAAACGGTCAGTGGCTGTGGGGCGCGATGTGGTAAGTGGGTGAGAAAATCCGACATTAATTGGAAAATTGTCGGCAGCGGAGTTTCTGTTTCGGTGGTTTGTTCGATCAGCGCAGCGCAGTAACTGGTTTGCTGAAGGTAGGCGATTTCTTTGCGCAAGTTTTCATTCGTTTCGCGTAATACAACTTCGCGCAGGTTATGAAGTTCGCTTTTGCGGCTCCGCTGAAAACTGAAGTCGGCGAGAAAAAAAAGATCAAGTTTTCCGCGAAAGGAAGATTTAGGACGGCGCGCCCCCTTAGCGACCGTCGCCACGCGGCCTAAATCCGGCGTGAGCCAAAGGACAATCAAACTCGATTCTGTGAGCGGGCGAATCCGGAGAATCAAACCAGTAGCGCGTTCGTCCATTTTATTTTTTAGACCGGCGCAATTTGCTCAATGGAAAACGGCTCGCGAGATCAGCAACGACGCGGTTTTCTTCACGTTTCATTTTTTTTCGAGCGACAGGATTCAAATCGTCGAAGCCGCGCAGGTGGAGAATTCCGTGAACGACATAACGAACCAATTCCGATTGCCACGTGGTGCCAAATTGTTTTGCTTGGGAAACGGCGTCAGCAATTGAAATAAAAATTTCGCCATGAAGTTTTTTGTCCGCCGCGCTTTCATTGTAGTCAAAAGTGATGACATCGGTGGATCCAGTGTGTTGGAGAAATTTCTCGTTCAATTCGGCCATTTCTTTGGCGGCAATCAAATGAATTCCTAATTCATATTCAGGTTGCCGGAAAATTTCTTCGAGCAGGAAAACGCAAATTTTTTTCATCAAACGTAATTCGATAGGCCGCGTGCGCTCTCGGCTGCGAAGACTGAGCAGGCTCATGTTTTATCGCGTTTGCCGCGATGTTCTTCGTAAGCGCCAATAATTCGTTGCACGAGTGGATGTCGCACCACGTCGCGCCGGGTGAACTCCGCGATCCCGATGCCCTCGACTTGTCGCAAGGCGTGAAGAGCCTCAACCATCCCGGATTGTTTGTGGCCTGGTAAATCAATTTGCGTCGGGTCGCCGGTGATAACCGCTTTGGAACTGTAACCGAGTCGCGTGAGAAACATGAACATCTGTTCCGCCGTGGAATTTTGCGCCTCATCTAAAACGATGAA
>JBKJOZ010000109.1:0-2609 GCA_046595315.1 Limisphaerales bacterium | reverse complement strand
GCCAAATGCGTTTCGCGGAAATGTTTTTCCACTTCTTCGCGATTTTGCAAACGCGGCGCGTCGGCCACATTCAGACAAACAAACTCCGTTTTGAAACTTTGATCTTCGATCCACTTTTTGACAATGGCTTCGTCCTTCACGATTTTCACGCGAGATTTGAAGTCTTCAAAATTCATTCGCGAAAAACGTTCCGCGTGAAGTTTGCGCAATTGATTCTGGTAATCGTGATGATTCGGCGGGCCGAGAATCGTGCCGCTCATCCCGCATTGGCCGACAAAGGTGTAAACGCCTTTTGGCGGATCGGTCGGCGTGCGTTCGGCCTGATAAAATGTGGCGAAATGTTTTTCGAGAACGTGCGCGGCAGCGGCGTCTTCGGAAAGCCAAAGCGAATCGTCCAGTGCGCAAAGGAAAAGCGGTTGGAGAATTTTGTCGTCTTTTTTAATGACGTCGAATTTGACCTGTTGCCGTTCCGGTTTTTGCAAAACGAGTTTCGCAATTTCAAACAGCGGATAAGCGCGGCCCGTCATTTTGATTTGGCGCGCAATCGATTCGACCCCTTTTTCGTCGGGCAACAACGTGATAAAAATGTCGGGCAACGGTTCGGGCGGACGATATTCGCGCGGCTCATCACGGCGAAACCGGTCTCCGCCACCTTGCGGCGAACGTTGACCATCGCGCGATTGTCCGAGGCGACCGGGACCAGCGCCGGGGCCGCGACCTTGACCGGGTCGTTGACCACCGCCTTGCCCGCCGAAATCGCGACGCGGCGGACGCGGGCCATCGCGGCGACCTTCATCGCGTCGTGGGCCACGGTCATCGCCGGAATGCTTGGCGTATTTGTTGACGGCTGGCGATTCCTGCGCCCATTTCGGGAGGAAAAGTTTTTCTAAATCGAATTCGGATTCTGGGGTGCTCATGATACATCAGGCGCAGCGCGCCTCGGATTGCGTGTCGGGGTTAAGGATGGATTGGCTTCTAGTGGATTGCAAGTGTTGTCGCCCTCGACGAGAAGCGTTTAAAAACGGGCTAATTTCTCCAACTGTTTGAAGCGGGCGTCAATGGCTTTGCGCGTGATGCGCGTCGTGAATTTCAAACCAAAACCTTCGCAACAAAATGAAGCGGCGACGCTGCCGTAAACCATCGCGCGACGGATATTTGCGTCAATCGAGCCGCGCGCAGTGGAAAGATAACCCATCATCCCGCCCACAAACGAATCGCCCGCGCCAGTCGGATCGACGACATGTGGCAACGGAAAAGCCGGAGACAAAAATAGTCCGGCTCGCGACGAAAGAATCGCGCCGTGTTCACCTTTTTTCACGATGACGTATTTTGGGCCGAGTTTGTGAATTTTTTTCAGCGCGGCGACGATATTGTCTTCCTTCGTCAATTGGCGCGCTTCGGAATCGTTCAGGACAAAACCATCGACGCGTTTGAGCAACTTGAGCAAATCAGGCAACGCGATGTTCAGCCAAAGATCCATCGTGTCGGCGACGACGAATTTCGGGCGGCGCATTTGGTCGAGCACATGGCTTTGCAATGCGGGCGCGATGTTCGCGAGCAAAACAAAATCAGATTTTTGATACGACGCGGGAAGTTTCGGCGAAAAAGTTTCAAACACGCCCAGCTCCGTTGCAAGCGTGCGGCGATTGTTCATGTTCACTTCGTATTCGCCCGACCAATGAAACGTTTTGCCGTCCGCGATTTGCAATCCTTCCAGATCAATTTTGTGTTTGCGGTAAAGATTAAGATATTGCTTCGGAAAATCTTTTCCGACCACGCCAACCAATTTCACCGGCGCGAAAAAGCTCGCGGCGACAGCAGCATGGCTGGCCGAACCGCCCAATAGTCTGGGATTTTCCGCTTTCGGAGTTTTGATGGAATCAAGGGCTGTGGAACCAACAATCAGAACACTCATGGTTTTATTTATTTTTGAGCGGCGGAAAGTAGGCGGTTCTTAAACTTCTGGCAAGCCTCCGCGATGTCGGGCGCGTTGAGAATGGCGGACACCACGCAAATCCGTCGCGCGCCCGCCGCCAAAACTTCGTCCAGATTTTCTAAATTGATTCCGCCGATGGCGAACCACGGGATTTTCACATTTTCTGCCGCCCAGCGCACGTAATCGAGCGTGACCGGTTTGGCGGTCGGCTTGGTTCCGGTCGCGTAAACCGGCCCGATGGCGACGTAATCTGCGCCAGCGGCAACGGCGCGTTCGGCTTGAGCGGGCGCGTGAGTACTCAAGCCAATTTTAAGTTTTAAGTTTTGAGTTTTGAGTCGGGAAACCTGCGTGTGGCCCGCGTCGAAAAAATCTTCCTGGCCGAGATGGCAAAATTCCGCGCCGATTTCCTGCGCGATTTCTAAATAGTCATTGATGACGAGCGGAACTCTGGCGCGTTGAGTAATGGGCAAAATGATTTCCGCCATACGACGGATTTCGTCAGGTGAAGAATTTTTGGCGCGAAGTTGAATGATGTCCGAACCGCCATCGCAAAGTTGTTGCGCAATGGAAGCCACATCGCTCCCGTTCAAGTAAGCGGTATCGACGAAAGTGTAGAGGCGACAATCATGCAGTGCTTTCATTTACGAAGTGGGCGGTCTTAATCGCTCTTGAA
>JBKJOZ010000159.1:0-9861 GCA_046595315.1 Limisphaerales bacterium | reverse complement strand
GACCGTTCGGTCATCGCCATCGACAAACCGCCGCATTGGATGCTGGTTCCATTTTCGTGGCAGAAAACGAATCGAAATTTGCAGGCAGCGATTTCGTCGGCAATTGGCGCGGGAAGTTTTTGGGCGCGTTCGCGCAATTTGAAATTTTTATTTCACATTCACCGGCTCGATGCTGAAACGACCGGCATTTTGCTACTCGGAAAAAGCATGGGCGCGGTGAAAAGTTACGGCGAATTGTTCGAGTCGCGCCGCATGGAAAAAGTTTATCTAGCCGCCGTCGATGGAACTCCCAAGAACGCCGAGTGGAAGTGCGAATTGAGCCTGGGGCAAGACCCCGAGGAAATTGGGAAAATGAAAGTGGACGCGCGCAACGGCAAAGAAGCGCAAACGTTTTTCAAAATCATCGAAACCCGCGACAACAAAACGCTGGTGGAAGCACATCCACTCAGCGGGCGGACGCATCAGATTCGCGTTCATTTGAAGGAATCGGGTCATCCGGTGTTGGGCGATCCGCTTTACGGCACGCCGTTGAAGGTGCTCGACAAAAAACGACAGGCGGCTTTGCAATTCCCGATTGGGTTGCGCGCCGTGCAACTTTCTTATCTTGATCCGTTCACAAAAAAACTAGTGCGGATCCAAGCGCCCACCGAAAATTTTGTTCGCGAATACAATTTTAAAAGTTGGCAATCTCCTGCGTCGTCCACCTCAAAAAAATCATGAACGTGAAATTTTTTCTTTTTCTTTTTGCTTTGGTGGCGGCTGGTGAGCGCACCTTCTCCCAAACGCCGGTTTGGACGCAAATGCCCGGTTCGCCGAGCGGGACGACGCGGCATGATGACATTTATTTTATCGATGAAACGACGGGGTGGTCGGCGCGCGGGTTGGGTGGAATTTTCAAAACCACCAATGGCGGAGCAACTTGGATACAAAAGACGAACATGCCAACGACGCATTTTCGCAGCATTGGTTTTCTCACAGATCAACACGGCTTTGCGGGAAATCTGGGCGCGGGTTCGTATGACATCAACGTGAAGGATACAAATAATGTCCTCTATGAAACGTTCGATGGCGGCGAAACATGGGCGAATCATCCGGGATTATTTGAGGCAGGAATGAAAGGGTTTTGCGCGATGCATGTGCTCGATCCTCAACACATTTACGGAGTTGGTCGGGTGCGCGGACCTGCTCATTTCGCCAAGTCGGAAGACGGCGGAACCAATTGGACGGTGGTGAATTTAAGTCCAACGGTCGGCGCAGATGTAGGATTGGGCGTGATGGGTGGAATGATGGATGTTTATTTTAAAGATCCCACGAACGGTTTCGCCGTCGGAATGGACACAAATACGTTCGCTTCGGGTCTTTACCACGGGCGCATCGCGAAAACAACGGATGGCGGGGCGACTTGGACGGCAATTGCCGACACGGGTCGGGCTTTTTCTTACTTTTGGAAAATGTCATGGCCCACGCCCAATGTTGGCTATGCTTCGCTACAGCAAAACGCGGGCGGCACCACTCCCACCAGCCTGATTTTTTATAAAACGATTGATGGAGGAAACACGTGGGTTTCCAACGGAATTCCTTACTCGGCCATTGGAATTTCTTCATTCACGCTTCTACAGGGGATTGGATTTATCACACCGAATGAGGGTTGGGCTGGAGGGCCGTCGTCTAGTTCCGCTTTTGCCGGAACGTTTTTGCATACGACCAACGGCGGCGTGAGTTGGACACCCGAGGGCTACAATAATTCCAGTTCGATTAACCGTATTCGTTTCTACCCCAAATTCGCCGTCGCGTCTGGAGCGAAGTTGCATTTTTACAAAGTGCCGTTGCTCATCACTACGCAGCCGCAAAGCCAGACCAATGCGACGGAAACCACTGCGGTTTTCAACGTCACGGGGCAGGGAACCGCGCCACTGGTTTTTCAATGGCGCTTCAACGGCACAAATCTGACCGGAGCCAATACCAATTTTTATTCCATCGCAAATGTCCAGACGACGAACGCGGGCGACTACGACGTGGTGATGAGCGACTTCAGCGGTTCGGTGACGAGTGCAGTGGCGGTGTTGAGTATAGCGGGGGCTCCGGCGGCGCCAAGCATCACCGCGCCGCCGCAAAACCAAGTAGTCAATGCCGGCTCGAGCGCTACTTTTTCTGTGGCCGCGTCTGGAACCGCGCCGTTAAATTTTCAATGGCGCTTCAATGGCGCGGATATTTTTAATGCGACAAATACAAGCATCGCAATTTCCAACGTGCAGCAAACGAATGCGGGAAATTATTTCGTGGTCGTGACCAATTCCGCTGGCAGCGTAACCAGTGCGGTCGCGACTCTGACCGTTTTGTCCACAAACAACCTTTTGTTTGCAGGCGATTTTGAGAATTACAGTCCACCGAGCATCGTGACCAATACTGGGACTACCAACGGTTATAAGATTTTTTTCGGAGCGATTTCGGGCGCGGAGGATTTTAGAGTGATTTTTGGATTCGATTATTCAACGGTGACACTTCCAATCAATATCCCGCCTGCGCCAAATTCCATCGGAGGTTCAACCAAAGGACTTTTCCTCGCAGTCAACAAAGATGCAACGGGCTTTGCTGCTGCGGTAAACCTTTATCCCGTGGGACTTTTCACGTCTAATAACTTTAGTTTGAAATTCGATATGTGGCTCAACTGGACCAACCTCGGATCTTCAACAGAGCACGCCTTATTCGGCATCAATCATTCTGGCAACATCACCAATCGCGTGGCGCAAACTAACAGCGACGGTTTGTTTTTTGCTATGGACGGCGATGGCAACGCCACCAGCACCGCTACGACATCGCGGGACTATTCGGTTTTTCGAGGTGGCGGTAATGGGGCGATTCCGATTTTTATGACCACGAATAATACGACCTTCGGCCCCACGCCGCTGCTCGGTCCGCAATTCGATAATGGCAACTCTGGTTTCGTAAATTTATTTCCGGCAAAATCGATTCCTGGCTACCCGACTACCCCTGCGGGAACACCGGGATTAGGCTGGGTTACAGGCGAGATTCGGCAGGAAAATAATTTAATCACCTGGCTGTTGAACGGCGCGACGATCGCCCAATACACCAACACCTTTGCCTACACCAACGGTGACATCATGATCGGCTACAACGACACTTTTGATTCACTCGGCAATACGAACAATTTTGTGATTTTCGATAATGTGCGCGTGGAAAATATTGTTCCGCTGCCCGTCACACTTATTTCTCCCCGCATGGTTGGAAACGATTTCAGCTTCAGTTTTGTGACGGAAACGAACGCAAGTTATACCGTGCAACAGTCCACCAATCTGGCCGTCTCCAACTGGGTGCCCTACCTAAATTTTTTCGGAAATGGCAACCTGACTAATATTTTGGTGCCGCTGACCAACAATATGAATCCTCAATTTTTCCGAGTGCGTCGCCCTTGATTCCACACTGGGGAAGAAATGTTTTTCTCTTTGTCTTTGCCTTGGAAAAGTCTCTAGCTTTTAAAGATGAAAAATTTTACGCGCACGTTGTTATTAATCATTTTTGCGGCGGCAATGTCCGCGACCGCTACCGTGAAACTTGGCAATGAAGTTCTGGTTGAAAAAAAATTCAAACCGCTCGCGGGAAAACGCGTCGGGCTGATTACCAATCCTTCTGGCGTAAATTCCAAATTTGAAACGACCGTTGAAATTTTACAGAAATCTCCGGAAGTGAAACTTGTTGCGTTGTTTGCGCCTGAACACGGCATTTACGGGGATGTTCCTGCGGGCGACAAAGTGACGAATCGCGTCGATGTCCGCACCGGTTTGCCGGTGTACTCGCTCTACGACAAAACGCGCAAGCCGACACCGGAAATGTTGAAGGGGCTCGACGCGCTCGTGATGGATGTGCAAGACGCGGGCGTTCGTTCCTACACTTTCATCAGCACCATGGGCCTGGCCATGCAGGCCTGCGGCGAAGCGGGAATTGAATTCGTCGTGCTCGATCGTCCGAATCCCCTCGGTGGCGAACGCATCGAAGGACCGATGGTCATTGATGAATTTCGCTCGTTTGTAAGCCAATACGATATTCCTTACGTCCACGGCCTGACCATTGGCGAACTCGCACGGATGATTAATTGCGAACGTTGGGTGACCAACCAATGCAAACTCACTGTCGTGCCCGTGAAAGGCTGGAAACGTTCCATGCTTTGGGCGGACACAAAATTGCCGTGGATTCCAACCTCGCCACATGTTCCAGAAAAAGATTCTCCGATGTACATGGCCGCGACCGGAATTATTGGCGAACTCGGCAGCGCAAACATCGGCGTCGGATTTCCCGTGCCATTTCATTGCATCGGTTTGCCGGGAATGGACATGTGGAAAACGGCGGACGCGTTAAATAATTACAAAATTCCCGGCGTAAAATTTAAACCGCTGACTTACAAACCGTATTACGGGCCGTTCACCACGAATATCATTTCCGGCGCGCAACTTTATATCCTCGATTCGGATCGCGCACCGTTGACCGCTCTAAATATTTATATCCTCGAAGCAGCCCAGAAAATTTCCGGACGCGATTTGTTTGCCGATGCGAAGAAAAATTTTGAAGAAGCTGAAGCAAAAAAAGCCAAAGCGGCCGCCGAAAAAGCGGCGAAAGATAAAGCTGAAGGCAAAGAACCGAAAAAAGAAGAACCGCCTAAAACGCCTGTGAAACCGCCCACTGCTTTTGACATGTTCGATAAAGTGAATGGAACCGACGCCACGCGCAAAGCCTTGCAGGCCGGAGTTCCCGCGTCGGAAATTGTAAAATCGTGGAAAGCGGGCGAAGAAGAATTCCGCAAGAAACGAAAAAAATATCTTCTCTATTAAAACGCGATTTAGAAAATCTGTTTGTGAATCTTCCAGAACCGCTCCAACAAATTGACCGCACTTACGTTCGCTTCGGCAAACGCAAACTCAGTTATTTTGCGGGCTGCGATTATTTCCGTCTCGCCAGCCATCCAAAAGTTTTGGCCGCGCTGGAGCAAGGCGCAAAAAAATTCGGTCTGAACGTCGCCGCCTCACGCCTGACGACGGGCAATCACGAGCTTTACGGAAAATTGGAAGAATCTTTGGCGGAATTGTTTGGGAGCGACAGTGCGGTTCTTGTGTCGAATGGTTACGCCACCAACTTGATCGTCGCGCAGGCGCTGGCCGGAGATTTTTCGCATGTTTTCATAGATGAAAAGGCGCATTCATCTCTCGCTGACGCTGCGCTGCTTTTCGATTGTCCAATTGTAAAATTCAAACATCGCGACCCTGCAGATTTGTCCCGCGCCGTTTTACGGATTGGAAACAGCACGAAATCTATTTTGCTGACGGACGGTATGTTTTCCCACGACGGCTCCCTCGCTCCACTGAAATCGTATTTAAAGATTTTACCAAAGAATTCCATCTTGCTGGTGGACGATGCGCATGGGGCGGGGACGCTCGGCAAAACCGGCCAGGGATCCGTCGAGTGGCATGGCATTAGTCGCCGTCGCGTGATCCAAACCATCACCTTGAGCAAGGCGTTCGGCGTTTACGGTGGTGCGATTTTAGGTTCGAAAAATCTGCGTGGAAAAATTCTGACCCGCTGCCGCATGTTTGCGGGCAGCACGCCCTTGCCGTTGCCATTGGTAAATGCAGCTTTGACTTCGGTTCAAGTTTTGCGAACAGACAAAAGTTTGCGTGGGCGACTGGTTCAAAATGTCAGCTACGTTAAAAATGAGTTACGCAAAACGGGTTGGAAGATTTTGGATTCACCTGGACCTATTCTCGCTGTCTTTCCAAAAACGGGGCGGGAGGTTGAGATGCTCAAAACTCGTTGCGTCGCGCATGGAATTTTTCCTTCGTTCATCCGCTATCCTGGCGGGCCGGAGAATGGATATTTTCGATTTGCCATTTCGAGCGAGCACAGCGGGAACCAGTTGGCGGCTTTACTGAAGACCCTTTCACCTCCCGGCAAATCCTAATTCAGCCGCAGTAACTCAAAGTTCCCAATCGTTTCTCGTTCGAGAAAGCGATTTTGATTTTCAAAGGCTGTGAACGTGGAATTTTTGTCCGGCAAATAATGCACCAGCCAAATTTTTGAGCTGGCCAGAGTTTTAATTTTACCCTCCAGGTTTTCAAAAGTGCAGAAGTGGGAGTCGCCAATGGCGCGGCAGTAGCCCTCGTCGCTGCTCAGTTGTTGGGGTGCTTTTTTTCCGACGTAATAAATATTTTCGCCGAAATAAAATTCCATGCTCGGCCAGTATTTATCGAGGAGCACGACTTGGGCTCCTTTGGACTGGAGACGCTGGGCGACTGTGCGAAGGCTGGAATTCGGGCCGAGACGGGTTTCAATTTTTGGATACAGAAGCACGACAGCAATTGCCACGATGGCGAATAATGCAGGTGCGCCAAAGGCAATGCGGCGAAATGAATGGCTCGGCAAAAAAGTTTTTGCGTGGAGTAAAACTCTCGCCAGACCGAGCGCCACCCAGGGTGCGAGCGGTAGCGTGTAGGAAAGAAGTTTTGAAGAATTGATCGAGAAAATAATTAAACCTGTCACCACAATCCATCCATCCCAGCTCAGGCCATTTCGGATCGTGGCCCAGTTCAACGTCGGAAAATGCCGGCGTTTGGCGATGGCTAGAATTGCTAGAGTGGGGAGCCACGGCATCCAGACCAACCAACTGGTGAGCAGATAAAGATACAAGGCTTTATGCCGTCCGTGTTCATCGCCTACGACGCGCCCGACCAATTCACGTCCAAAGAAAAACTGCACGAGGTCCGGGTGCCGATACATCATGAGGAGATACCATGGCGATCCCAGCGCAAGGATTCCGAGCAACATCCGCCAAGGGCGTAATGCTTTTTTCCCCGCTGAATCTTTCGTCAACCAAACGGCGGCGATCAAACCAAGGAATGGTACGAGCGCCGGGGTTGCCTTGGTCCCCCAAGCAAGCGACCAAAAGAGCAGTGATAAAAACCAGAAACCCAAATGGGCGTTGCGATGGCGCGATTCCGCCCAAGAGGCGATGGCGAGCGTGCACCAGCCAGTCAACAGCATGTCGGGCGAGAGAAATCGTGCGAGGAACCAGAATTGCGCCAGGGTTCCGCAAATTAAAACCGACCACCATGCGACTTCGCGGCCATGCAATCGCCATGCGGCCCAACTTAATCCAATGAGCGCAAGCAATGCGCCGATCGTACTGGGTAATCGCGCTGCGAATTCGGTTTTGCCGAAAAATTTGAGTGAAGCTGCGGTCACCCAATAAATGAGTGGCGGTTTGTCGTAGTGCCCGAAGTCGGAAGTTTTCGGCTCCAAAAAACTGGCGTCGGCTTCCAACATTTCCAGAGCCATTCCGGCGTAACGCCCCTCGTCCGGCTCATTGAGCCCGCGCTGGCCCAAGAAAAAAGTTAGAAAGACGCCGAGCGCCAGGAATAGAAGAAGGAAAGGGAACTTTTTCACTCCCTTTGCCTGACTTGAGGAACTGACGGTCGAGCAAAGTTCGGGAATTGAGGGAGCTGCAACTTTCATTGATGGTGTTTTGTTCGACGGCGCCCCACGAATTTCGTTCAACCTTCTCGGCCGCGCGCACGTTAAATCTTTGACAGAAGTAGCATAAGCCAGAGAATTCGGGATATGAAATTATCCAGTCGAATTTCGATTCCGCTCATTCTGTTAATTCTTTCCAGCTCTTCGGCTTTTGCCATCGACGATTACAAATTGGGCGCGGACTCGATGTTTAATCCTGATGTGCCACACGGTGAAGTGGCCAAACATGTTTGGACTAAAAGTAAAATTTTTCCGGGAACCGTGCGCGACTATTGGGTTTATGTGCCGAAACAATACGACGCGGCGAAACCAGCCTGTGTGATGGTTTTCCAAGATGGCGAAGGTTACGTCCGGACGAACGGCCAATGGCGTGTGCCGAATGTTTTTGATAATCTCATCGCGCGAAAAGAATTGCCGGTAATAATCGGCGTGTTCATCAATCCAGGACTCATTCCCGCACCAGAGCCGGGCAAAGAAGCGCAAAAAAATCGCAGCTTTGAATACGATTCCCTGGGTGATGCCTACGCTAAATTTCTGCTGGAAGAAATTTTGCCGGAGGTCGGCAAGAAATATAATCTCGCCACCAATGCCGCGAGTCGCGCGATTTGTGGTTCCAGTTCCGGCGGCATCTGTTCATTCACCGTGGCGTGGGAACGTCCGAATGAATTCAGAAAAGTGCTCAGCACGATTGGGAGCTTCACTGACATTCGCGGTGGTTACGTTTATCCCTTCTGGATTCGTAAACAGGAGCCAAAACCAATTCGCGTTTTTCTCCAGGATGGCGCGAACGATTTGGACAATGCCCACGGCAATTGGCCCCTTGCAAACCAAACCATGGCTGCCGCATTAAAATTTTCAAAATACGACTACCAATTCGTTTTTGGCGATGGAGTCCACAGTGCCAAGCATGGTGGATCGATTTTTCCCGAAGCGGTGAAATGGCTGTGGCGCGACTACCCGCCAGCCAATTAAGCTGATGCTTTGCGATAACTCGCCACGACCCATTCGCTCAAAATCTTGTCGGGCGTTTCCACCGCGTCGCGGTCAATCACGAATTCTTTTTGGCCATTATTTTGGGAAATCAATTTCAAGCCGAAATGAAAATCCTTGAACTTCGTCGCGCACAAATCGCGGACGGGAACTGCTTGATCGACTGCGGTCTTCACCAGTAAATCCCCCGCAGCATCCGTGAAACGAATTGTCAGCCCGTGTTGTTCGCGAAAACGCTCGCCGAAATCGTGAACCAGTTGGCGCACGACGGTTTGCTCTTCCTTCTCGTGTTCGGCCAAAAGTTTTTCCAGATCAACTTCCGGTTTGTCCACAAGCTCGCGCGTGACGACGAACCGTTTCACTTTTGTTGAAGGCAACTCGAATTTAAAATTGCGGAAGATGCGCTCGCAAATTGTCATCAAACCGCGCGCGCCGGTTTGCTCTTCCGCAGCAAGTTCCGCAATTCGTTTCAAGCCATCGTCGCGAAATAAAACTTCGATTCCATACGCCGCAAAAGTTTGTTCGTATTGGCGAATGATGCTGCCTTCGCTCGATTTCAGAATCAGAAATAAATCTTCCGCGTTGAGTTGTTGACAGACGACGCGCACCGGCAATCGCCCGATAAATTCCGGCTCGAAACCGAACTCGATGAAGTCGCGGGTTTGCACTTGATCGAGCGCGGTTTCCTCGGCGACTTGATGTTGAAGCGTGGCGGCAAAACCAATCGTTGCTTCACGCAGACGTTTACGAATCAGCTTTTCCAAACCGCCGAACGCGCCACTGACGATGAACAGAATATGTTTCGTGTTGATGTTGCTTGGCGATTTTTTCCCACGTTGCGACACATCCATCATCGCCTGGATTTGTCCGGCGATGTCTTGCGGCGAACGCGCGGGCACTTCCGTTTCCTCCATCAGCTTGAGCAAATTCGTTTGCTCGCCGCGCCCGCTGACATCGCGACCGGAATTCGTGTTGGCTGCGGCGATTTTATCAATTTCGTCGATGTAAATGATGCCGTATTGCGCGCGCTCGACGTCACCATCGGCGCGGCGCAAAAGTTCGCGAACCAGATCTTCGACATCGCCGCCGACGTAACCGGTTTCAGAAAATTTCGTCGCGTCGCCTTTTACAAAAGGAACGCCAATCAAATCAGCCGCGCTGCGAATGAGATAAGTTTTACCGACGCCGGTCGGCCCGACGAGAATGACATTTTGCTTCGCGTAATTCGGCTGGTCTTTGCCTTCCATCGCGAGCCGCACGTGATGGTAATGATCGCACAACGCGACGCTCAGGACTTTCTTGGCTTCCTCCTGTTTGATGACGAAACGGTCGAGA
>JBKJOZ010000280.1:0-3536 GCA_046595315.1 Limisphaerales bacterium | reverse complement strand
GGCTTACGGCGAAATCCACGAGACGCGCGAAAAACCGCATCGTTTGCGCCCGCTGCATTGGTTGACGCACACGTTTCCACAAACTTTCCGGCGTCATCTCCGCGCGTTTGGGTTTTCTGTTCTCATCACGCTGATCGGCAGCGCCTTTGGCGGATTGATCATCGGGTTCGATGCCGAATCAAAATCGGTCATCATGCCGTTTTCCCATTTGCAGGGAGGTCCTGCGGAGCGCGTGGCTGAGGAAGAAAAAGCGGCCAACGACCGACTCGCGAATCACAAAGCGACATTTTCCACGTCGCTGATGACTCACAACACCAAGGTTTCGATTTTCACGATGGCGCTCGGGACAACTTGGGGCGTCGGCACGATCATCATGCTTTTCTACAACGGCGTAATTTTAGGCGCCGTTTGCGTCGATTATATTTTGGCCGGACAAACCAAGTTTTTGGTGGGCTGGCTTTTGCCGCACGGCTCGTTTGAAATTCCCGCCATTCTCATCGCGGGCCAGGCTGGTTTGATTTTGGGGCGCGCTTTCATCGGCACCGGAAAACGCGCCTCATTCAAAATGCGAATGCGCGAAATCTCCGGCGATTTGACCACGTTGATTTTAGGTGTTGGCGTGATGCTGATCTGGGCGGGTTTTATTGAAGCCTTTTTTTCCCAATACCACGAACCGGTTTTGCCGTATTCGGTCAAAATCGTTTTCGGCGTGGTTGAATTAACGTTGCTCATTTTTTTCCTCGCGAAATCAGGTCGCGCGAAAACCACAAAATAAATGTCGCGCGCGAAAACCAACACCTTGCTGATTAAAACGCCCGAAGGCATCGCGTTCTCGATGTTGTTGGCGAGTCCGATCACCCGTTTTCTCGCTTATGTCGTTGATCTCGCCTGCATCGGGGCCGCGACGAGTTTAATTGGCTCGCTGCTCGCATTTTTAAATTTAATCAGCCTCGATTTTGCCCGCGCCGTTTCCGTTTTTGTTTTTTTTCTCGTGCAAATTGGCTACGGCATCGGCACTGAATGGCTTTGGCGCGGACAAACGGTTGGGAAACGCCTGCTGCGTTTGCGGGTGATGGATGTCCAAGGCTTGCGTCTGCAATTTGGCCAGATCGCCATGCGCAATTTGTTGCGTTTCGTCGATATGTTGCCCGCGTTTTATCTCGTCGGCGGCGTCACCGCTTTTCTCAATCGTCGCGGCCAACGTCTGGGTGATTTGGCCGCGAACACAATTGTCATTCGTAGCCCAAAACTGGAGGAGCCGAATTTGGATCAACTTCTCGCAGGAAAATTTAATTCGTTGCGCCACTATCCGCATTTGGAAGCGCGTTTGCGCCAACGCATTTCTCCCGCCGAGGCAGCCGTCGCGCTCCAATCAATTTTGCGCCGTGAAGAATTCGATCCTGCCGAGCGCATCGAATTGTTTTCCGAAATTGCCGCGCACTTTCGCTCGCTCGTGGAGTTTCCGCCGGACGCCATCGAAGGCATCGCCGACGAACAATATATTCGTAACGTGGTGGATGCTTTGTTTCGTCACAGCTCGAAACGTTAACTTGTTTCACCACCCTTGAATCAGGGTTTTTGCTTCACGAATGGATCTGAAATTTTTCAAAAAAAGAAGAAAAGTGCATCCAAGTGGTGCTGACGCCGCAATCGATTTTTACGCTCGCCATTTCAAATCGCGTACGCGGCCATGCTCCTTGTGCTGACGATCCAGACCGCGCAACTCCAAACTCATTCCGTCCTTCTTTAAATTCGCGAGCACCCAGCCGTTGGGGCTTTCTTTGTCGAAGAGATAAGCGGTCGTCGGCAAATTGATCAGATGAATGCCGCTGGAATCCTGCTCCACGTTCCAATGATGTGAATGGCCGTAGAGAAAAGCTTTGACGTGTTTCCGTGGGCGAATGATTTCAAAAAATTCTTTCGTCTCGCTCAGACCGCCGACCTTTCCCTCTGGGTTCGGATTATGGTGAACCACCACCAGCGCTGGTTTGTCTGCGTTGGCATCGAGAGATTTCTCCAGCCACGCGAGTTGGGTTTTTCCCAGAACGCCCGGCGTGGAAAGCGTTTTGTCCAGTGAATCGAGCACAAACCAATTCACGCGAGGCGCGCGGATGATGGCAGCTTGTCGGTCTTTCAACGGACGGCTCACCGTTTTGTCTTCGAGCAAAGATTCCCAAAACCGTTCGCGATTATCATGATTTCCGAGCGCTAGGTGAACGGGCATTCGCCGCCGCAACGGTTGCAACAAATCGACGACATGCTCGTAGTCCGCCGTTTCGCCACTGTTGAATGCCAGATCACCATTGATGAGGGCGGCAGCAGGAAGCGTCCGCAACGCCAGAACCTCTTTTACCACCGCGAGAAAATTATCGGTCATGTTGATGCCGCGCCCGAGCTTTGTCGGATCAGCCGCCAGATGAATGTCAGAAATCAACGCCCAACAATGTTCATCCACTTTGCGAGTCGCTGCGCCAAGTTTTGGGCTAAGCATCAACCCTGCGCCCGCAGCAAGCGACCGAGCGAGAAATTGTCTTCGGGAAATCGGTGGGAGATGAATGGGCATAAAATAAACTTATTTAACCTGCGCCTGCTTGTCAGGAGTCTTTTGTGGAAATCAAATAAAACCCCAAAAGCAGACACAGAAGGCCGACGACCGCAAACCCTACAACCATGCTCCACATCTGCCAGCCCGAGAATGTCAGGGTTCCATTTATTGAAAGAATAAAGTCATTATGGGAAACCGATTTCCAAGCCAGAAAACCGGCTGGAACACATAGCGCAATTCCTAGCACCAGACTCGTGATTCCTCCGAAGATGCGAAAAGTTTTCATTTGCCGCTTTGTCTTAAACAAAGATTCACAAATTCAGCCTCGTCGATAATTTTCACGCCGAGCTTTTGCGCCTGGTCAAGTTTCGATCCGGCTTCTTCGCCAGCCAAAACGAAATCGGTTTTTTTGCTGACAGCACTGGTCACTTTTCCGCCGAGGGCCTCGATCTTCGCCATCGCTTCATCGCGCGTCATCGTCGGCAGAGTGCCGGTCAGAACAAAAGTTTTTCCGGCAAAGACTGAAGCGTGGAGCATTCCTCCCCGCTCCGGTTTGATTCCCAATTCGCCGATGCGCGAGAGAATCTTTTTTCCGGCCTGCGACTCGAAATAATTTAGCGCGCTCGCTGCGGCAACTGGACCGACTTCTACTAACTTCGATTTCAAGCCGCCTGCTTCCAGACGTAATTCTATTTTTGCAATTTCTGTTTTAAGTTCGGCGTCCTGTTGTTCACGTTTTGCTTTTTCGACATCGTTTTTAGGCGGGTTTTTGCGTGAGCGTGGGCTGATTTCTGCACGTTCGGTTTCTTTTGCCCCGAGTTCGCGGATGTCGCGGAGAACCTCCGATTCAGCAAGCGCTTCCAGCGAGTCGTGTGTGGCGGCGAGTTGTTTAGCGGTGGCTTCACCCACGTCGGCAATCGCCAGCGCGTGAATCCACCGGTTTAGCGGCGCGGTTTTGGCACGTTGGAGCGCGTCGAGAATTTTCGTCGCG
>JBKJOZ010000141.1:0-3107 GCA_046595315.1 Limisphaerales bacterium | reverse complement strand
CGCATTGCCATGGCTCATGCCCATGCCGCCACCGACGAGGACGTTGTAGCCCACGAGCTTTTCATTTTCCAAAATGGCGACGAACCCAATGTCATTGGTAAAAATATCAATGTCGTTCAACGGCGGAATGGCGAAACCGACTTTAAATTTTCGCGGCAGATACGTTTTGCCGTAAAGCGGATCAACGAAATTTTTATCTTCTTCGGTGAGATTTAATTCCACGCCTTCCACCCAAATTTGGTGATACGCGCGCGTCTTTGGCAAAAGCGCGTCCGAAACTTCTTTGGCGTGCCCTTGAATTTCATTTACGACCGGACTGGTCGCAGGCGTTGGCGGTGCCATGACATTACGATTCACATCGCCGCAGGCTGCAAGCGTGGTAGCCATCGCGTCGTTGATGCCGCGCATGAATTTGCCCAAACCGTTTTTCACGATGCCATGAAATTGAAAACCTTGGCGCGTGGTGATGCGCATGGTGTTGTTGCCAAATTCTGAAGCAAGTTTGTCAAACCCAAGATAAACCTTCGATTGCACCACGCCGCCCGGCATCCGCCCGCGCACCATGAAAATATATTGCTTGGCAATCTTCCGTTGATCGCGGTCGTCTTGCTGATAAATACCGTGAAATTTTAGAAACTCGTAATCATCTTCGGAAAACCGATCCAGCGCAGGATTCGCCAACGTTTGCGCAATGGTTCCGTCCAGCAACGGATGCGCGGCTTTCAAACCTTCGTTGCGGGTCAGCGGCTTGCTAGGAATTGGCAATGCGGTTTCAATCATAAGTGTTCCAGTAATGTTGATTATCTTAAGTGCGTTGTTCTTTTTGTCAATGCGTTTTCATTCAGGAAAACGAAAGTGAATTATGAATCAGGTTTTCGCTGAGAACAATGCAAAGCTTGTGAGATTTTTGTTTCAATCTTAATGCTGTCTTGCGAATCAAACCGCAACGTTTAGAGTGACCAAGAATTATGATTCAGAGAAAAGTTTACTATTTTGACAATAACGCCACGACCCGAATCGCGCCCGAAGTCGTCGATGCGATGGTTCCGTTTCTAAAAGAATTTTGGGGCAATCCATCGAGTGCATATCATTTTGGTTCGCAGGTTGGAAAATATGTTGAAGACGCCCGTGCCAAGGTTGCCGCGCTCATTAACGCTGATCCCAAGGAAATCGTTTTCACCAGTTGCGGAACGGAAAGTAATAATTCGGCTATTCACAGCGCGCTGGTGACGAACCCTAAGAAAAAGCATGTCATCACGACTGCCGTCGAACATTCCGCCAACATTAATTTTGGCGAATACCTTCAGAAGCAAGGTTTTGAAGTTACTTTTTTACCCGTTGAAACCGATGGCTCACTCGACCTTCATTTGCTCGAAAAATCCATTCGTCCTGACACTGCCATTGTTTCCGTAATGTATGCGAACAACGAAACGGGCGTCATTTTTCCCATTGAAGAAATCGCCGCGATCTGCCGCAGCAAGGGTGTTTTGTTCCATACCGACGCCGTGCAAACCCCAGGCAAAATCAAGCTCGACGTAAAAAATCTTGGCTGCGATTTCATGTCGCTCTCAGCCCACAAACTTCACGCGCCCAAAGGAATTGGCTGCCTTTACGTCAAGAAGCGCACGAAATATCAACCTTACGTCATCGGCGGACATCAGGAACGCGGCAAACGCGGCGGAACCGAAAACGTGGCAAACATCGTCGCCTTTGGTCGTGCGGCTGAACTCGCGATGGAAAAACTCGACGAAGAAAACACTCGCGTGCGCGCCCTCCGCGACCGCTTGGAAAACACGATTTTGTCCACAATTCCAAACACGATTCGCAACGGTGCAAAAGAAGCGCGCCTCGCCAACACGACGAACATCGCCTTTGAATTCGTCGAGGCCGAAGCCATTTTGTTACTGCTCGATGGACACGGCATTTGCGCCTCCAGCGGTTCCGCCTGCACGACCGGCTCACTCGATCCATCGCACGTAATGATGGCGATGGGTTTGAGCCCAATGCGCGCGCGCGGTTGCGTTCGATTCAGCCTCGGCATTTACAACACCGACGAAGAAGTCGATTTTTTGTTGAAAACTTTACCGCCAATTATCAAACGGCTCCGCGACATTTCTCCTCTGAATAACGAGCACCGCGACAACGACAAATACGACATCGAAGCCGCGCGCCAAAAACATGAAATCGATTTGGCTGAAGCGTTGGCGGACAAAGATGAGAAGGCCGCGTGATTCAGCCCGCAAACTTTTGTAACGACTCCCTGAGAGTTAGCGTCTGAACTCATCGAAATCTTTTATGAAAATTCTATTGTCCGTTTTGCTGGCTGGAAGTGTTGGTTTTGCCGCTGCTTACACGATTTTGTCCAATCAAAGTGAAGCGGCGTTGAAAAGCGAGCGCGCCAAAATCGAAGCGCAATGGCAAAGCGAAAAAGCAAAGTTGGAAAGTGACCTTGCCGCTGCCAAAAATCAAAAACCTAAAGTTGAGCGGATCAAAACGGAAGTCACCGTCGCCACGAAACGGTCTGCAAAAGAAATCCTAGAAAATCTTCTCAAGCTTCAACCTTCCGGAACGACTCGCATTTATACCATTCGTAAAATCGTTCATGAGCTCGAAGACCTCGCAGAATTAAACAACGACGCCATCCCCGAAATCCGCGAATTCCTCGCGAAAAATTCCGACCTCGATTACTCCGTGGAACGCGACCAGTCCGATCAAGGCGACCGCCGCAACTGGACCCCGCCTTGGCAACGCAATGCTCCACCGACTGAGTTCACCTTGCCACCGTCGCTTCGCATCGGCCTCTTCGACGTCCTCAAGGACATCCACACCGTCGAGGCGGAAAAAGTATTGGGCGAAGTTTTGGGAAATTCCGGACGCGCCGTCGAAGTTGCCTACCTCACTCGCGCTCTCGAAGAAATGGCGCCGGGCAAATATCGCGAGACTGCTTTGAACTCTGCGAAAGACATGTTGCGAAATCCGATTGCCATCAACAGCCCGAATCGTCTCGATGACCAAGCCGAAGGTTATCTCTACGGGATTTTGGAACTTTACAACGACGCCTCTTTTGTCGAAGACGCGAAGAAAATGTTGGTCAACGCCGACGGCCG
>JBKJOZ010000140.1:0-4620 GCA_046595315.1 Limisphaerales bacterium | reverse complement strand
CGCCTTTGATGAGTCCGTTCATAATCAGGAATTCGATTTCTTCGTAGAAACAAAATGTGCGCGCGTGGGCGAGGTCGCGTTCCCATGTTTCCGGCGAAAGCTCGATGCTGTAAAATTGCGAGAAGCGCCCTTGTTTGTCTGAACTGGTGCAACTGATTTTAAATTTATCGTGCGGCAAAATCGCCATCAAGGTCTCGCCCATTTCCAATTCAATTGGCGTATGCACTTTGTAGGTTTCGCGCTGCACGCCCTGCGGAACAACTCCCGCAGATTGAATCATCTTCACATAATCGCGCGCGCTGCCGTCGCCGATGGGCGGTTCGTTCGCGTCGAGTTCAACAATGGCATTGTCAATGCCGCGACCGGCAAAGGCCGCCAGCACATGTTCGACGGTGTGAATTTTTGCGTTCCCCTTGAAAAGCGACGTGGAGCGATTGGTCGTGCTGACATTTTCCACGCGGGCTTCGATTTCCGGTTTGCCATCGAGATCAATGCGGCGGAAACGGACGCCGAAATCGGGCGGCGCAGGAAGAAAAGTCATGTTGACCCGATTACCGCTGTGCAGGCCAATGCCGGAAAAACTAACCGGCTGACGCAAAGTCTGTTGTTGTAACACGGGCGGTATTAAAACATCGAAAACCTCATTGGCAAGCGAGCAGTCGGGCTGCCTCTTTTCCTCCCTCACCCCCTTGCAAATCCGTTCCGCATGGCGTTACTTAAAATCCAAGGAGCGCGATGAATTATTTCTGGGTAACCAATCTGTCTGCATTCAATTCCATTGGGAAATTAATCGCTTTTCTACGGCCTAACGAAACTTCGCATTTTTCAGTTTTAAACAATTTACCCAACAGTTGTGGCTTTCAACTGAAAGATAAAAACCAATGACAAATAATCTCGCCTCCATCGCCAAACAACTCGTCGCACCGGGCAAAGGAATTTTGGCGGCGGATGAAAGCAACCCCACGATCGAGAAACGTTTCAAAAGCGTCGGTGTCATTTCAACCGAAGAATCGCGGCGCGATTATCGCGAGCTGTTGTGCGCCACGCCCGGTTTATCGGAGCATATCAGTGGCGTTATTTTGTTCGACGAAACGCTGCGCCAAAAAACGCGCGATGGAATTTCGTTTCCAGAATTGCTTTCCAACGCGGGAATTATTCCGGGAATCAAAGTGGACAAGGGCACGAAAGGATTGGCGCATTTTCCCCACGAAAAAATCACAGAAGGTTTGGACGGATTGCGCGAACGCTTCGCCGAATACGCAAAACTGGGGGCGAAATTTGCCAAATGGCGCGCGGTTATTTCCATCGGTGACGGTGTGCCGAAAAACTTTTGCCTGAAAGCGAACGCGCACGCGTTGGCGCGTTACGCCGCGCTTGCACAGGAAGCGGGCCTGTTGCCGATTGTCGAACCGGAAGTGTTGATGACCGGCGAACACCCGATTGAACGTTGTTTTGAAGTGACCGAGGCCGCGCTGGAATGTCTTTTCGACGAGTTGTTCGCGCATCGTGTGCGGCTCGAAGAGATTTTACTCAAGGCGAGCATGGTCATTTCCGGCACGAGTTGCGCACGGCAAGCGTCGGTAAAACAGGTCGCTGAAGCCACGTTGCTTTGCCTGCGTGAAACGGTTCCCGCCGCCGTCCCAGGAATTGTCTTTTTATCCGGTGGGCAAAGCGACGAACTCGCCACCGCGCATCTCAACGCGATGAATCAAATCGGCCACGCGCCGTGGGAACTGAGTTTTTCCTTTGGCCGCGCGTTGCAATCCCCTGCCCTGAAAACTTGGAAAGGCGATTGGGAGAATGTTCACGCGGCGCAGGAAGCCTTGTTGCATCGCGCACGACTCAACGGCGCGGCGCGATTCGGAAATTGTTCGGAGGAAACCAAACGAACGGAAGCGTATGCAAACTAAAAAAACACGCCAGAAAACGACGTGGACACAATTCATTCCCGACAACGAGTGGTCCGCCTACGAAACCGCCATTCGCGTGGTGCGTAAATCCAACGTGGAATTTCTCATTGCTGGCGCATTTGGTTTGGCCGTTTACACCGGACGCTGGCGCGATACGAAGGATTTGGATTTGTTGGTTCTGCCCAAAGATCGGGACGCGGTGATCAAGGCGTTGAGTGATTCCGGGTTTGTCGATTATTACGAACAGCGCGCTTATGATCGCGGCTGGATTTATCGCGCCACGCGGGCTGGATTTATCGTGGACGTAATTTGGCAAATGGCGAATCGCCGTGCCGAAGTGGATGAACAATGGTTTGCCAACGCGCCGTTGATCACAATTCGTACGGAGAAATTGAGCGTCGTTCCCGCCGAAGAACTGCTCTGGCACAAACTTTATGTGATGCAACGCGAACGTTGCGATTGGCCGGACGTTTGGAATCTGCTCTATGAAAATGGACGAACACTCGACTGGGAACGACTGATGAATCGAGTGGGTGCCGATGCTCAATTGCTGGAATCGGCTCTGCGGGTGTTTGATTGGATTTGTCCTATGGTCGCGAGCGAATTTCCAGAATGGGTGCGCGAACGTTTTGGTCTGGCAAAACAACCGCCGGAAAAATGCGATTGGAAACGAAATGTGGGCTTGCTCGATTCACGTCAATGGTTTGCGGGAGTGCAACCTTCGGGAAAAAAACTTGGAAAGTAAAATGGAGCGAAAATTATGTTAATCGGCGCAATGAATCATCCCGCCAACGACGTGTTGCAGGAGATCAAATGGATGGCTGCGATGGGATTGGATTTTTTGGATCTTACCCTTGAACCACCAGCGGCGGCGGTTTGGAATGTCGATCCAAAAGCCATTCGCAGTTCGCTGGATAAATATCATTTAGGGGTCGTCGGTCACACCGCCTACTATTTGCCATTGGCTTCGCCCTTTGAAAGTCTGCGCCTTGCCGCCGTTGAAGAATGCAAACGTTGTCTGGAAGTTTTTGGAATTGTTGGCGCAAAATGGATGAATCTTCATCCCGACGGCAAAGCGCCGCTCCATGTGGACAATTTTCATATCGGGCGAAATTTGCAAAGTTTAAAAGATCTTTTGCCGGTGGCGCGCGATTGCGGGGTGGGATTGATGATTGAAAATTTGCCAGGAAAATTTAACGACGTGGCGCAACTCTCTACCATTCTAGATCCGCTCCCTGAAATTGGACTTCATCTCGACATCGGCCATTGCAATTTGATGGTCGAAGAAAATACTGCGGATGAATTACTTGCGGCTTACGGATCGCGTTTGCGTCACGTCCATCTGCACGACAACAAAGGCGGCAGCGCGGATCTGCATTTGCCGCTGGGCGCAGGAACCATTAACACGCCCCACTACATTCGTTCGCTCAAAAACAGCGGCTACGATGGAACCATCACGTTGGAAGTTTTTACCAAAGACACTCACTACCTCGCGCACAGCCGAGATTATTTGCGAAGGCTTTGGGATACGTTGCCATAAAAAAACGAGCCGGAAATATTCCGGCTCGTTTTCTGATTTTCTAGAAACAGATTAGACCTGTTCAGCAGGCGCTTCGACTTTTCCTGCCATATCTTTGTCGCGTTCTTCCATCGCAGCGCGACGGGAAGGTTTCACGCGACCTTTTTCATCGACACCGAGGCATTTGACCCAAATGTCGTCGCCGATTTTTACGATGTCTTCAGTCGCTTTGACGCGGAAGTTGGCGAGTTCGCTGATGTGGCAGAGTCCGTCTTTTCCGGGGAGAAATTCGACGAATGCGCCGAATTCTTTCACCGTGACAACTTTGCCGCGATAGATTTTTCCAATCTCAGCTTCGGCGGTCATCCCTTCGATGGCGTTGCGCGCGATTTGCATTCCTTCGGCGGAAACGGAATAAACATTCACCATGCCGTCATCGTCGATGTTGATTTCGCAACCCGATTCTTCAACGATGCGTTTGATATTTTTTCCACCCGGCCCGATGAGCGCGCCGATCTTCTCAGGATTAATTCTGATCTGAACAATACGGGGGGCGTATTTGCTCATTTCCGAGCCGCGCAAAGAGATGAGCAAATACGCTCCGCGCATTGTTCAGATCCGAATTAATCCAGAGAAGATTGGCGCGCTCATCGGGCCTGGTGGAAAAAATATCAAACGCATCGTCGAAGAATCGGGTTGCGAAATCAACATCGACGACGACGGCATGGTCAACGTTTATTCCGTTTCCGCCGAAGGAATGCAGATTGCGCGCAACGCGATTGAAGGCATGACCGCTGAAGCTGAGATTGGGAAAATCTATCGCGGCAAAGTTGTCACTGTGAAAGAATTCGGCGCATTCGTTGAATTCCTCCCCGGTAAAGACGGCCTCTGCCACATCAGCGAACTCGCCAACTTCCGCGTCAAAGCGACCGAAGACATCGTCAAAATTGGCGATGATATTTGGGTCAAATGTCTCGGTGTGGATGAAAAAGGTCGCGTGAAACTTTCCCGTCGCGCTGCGATGGAAGAACGCGACAAAGATATGGCTGGAAAAGTCGATGCACCGGTTGAAAAAGTCTAATCCGTTTTTAGAATAATCACGAAACGAGCCGGAATATTTCCGGCTCGTTTTTTTATGGCAACGTATCCCAAAGCCTTCGCAAATAATCTCGGCTGTGCGCGAGGTAGTGA
>JBKJOZ010000130.1:0-3051 GCA_046595315.1 Limisphaerales bacterium | reverse complement strand
ATCGAGACCAGTTGCGCCGGCCGTGTAATTATACATATTTGCTGTGATGTGGAGACCTTCGCAGCGCGCCTTTTCGATTTTAGCAATTGCGGCGTCTAGCTTGTTCCAGTTCGGCTGGCCGGCGGCTTTCAAATGATAAACTTCGGCAGAGATTTTTGCTTCGCTCGAAATCGTGATGAGTTCATCGAGCGCTTCGAGAAAACGATTTCCTTCGCTGCGCAAATGGGATGTATAAATTCCGCCATATTTTCCGGCGACTTTGGCGAGTTCGATCAGTTCGTCTGTCTTCGCGTAAAAAGCGGGCGCGTAAATCAACGAAGTGCCGAGTCCAAGCGCGCCTTCCTCCATGGCGACACGAACAAGATTTTTCATCCGCGCCAGTTCGTCAGATGTGGGCGCGCGATTGGCGTAACCAATTTCGTGAACGCGAATGGTGGTAGCGCCCACGAACGAAGCGACGTTTGGCGAAACCCCATGCTGAACCAGATAATCGAGCGACTCACCTAAAGTAGTCCAGCGCACGTCAAACTTTATGTCGCCTTGCTGCTCAACCATTTCTTTTTTCATCGCGTCGTTGAGCGGACCCATCGATTCGCCTTCGCCGAAAATCTCCAGCGTGACGCCTTGGCGAATGTCACTTTGTGAACGGCCATCGTAAATCAACGAATCCTGTGCCCAACTGAGCATGTTGATGAAACCTGGCGAGACTGCGAGGCCGGTGGCGTTAATTTCCGTTTTGCCGTGATCGCGTTTTAATTTTCCAATCGCCGCAATCGAATCGCCTTGAATGGCGACATCAGCGACGAACGGTTTTCTTCCGCTGCCGTCGTAAATGGTCCCGTTGCGAATAATGACGTCGAAATTTTTGGCTGAGCAGGAAATTGTTGCTGCGATGAACGTGATAAGAAACCAAACCGATTTGGAAATCATTTAGAGGATTTAAAACAGGGATAAGTCGGATACACAGGATAAAAATTTGGAATCCTCTAAATCCCGTCTATCCCTGTTAGAAGAAAAATCACTTTGCCGCTCTGATCTTTTCCTTCTTTTCTTCTAATTCTGCGCTGAGTGATTTTCGGTCACTCACGAGTTGTTTTTCGATTTTTTCAAATTCCTCGTAATCGCCTTTGCCTTGCGCTTTGACCAATTCGCCTTTCACAAAGATTTCCCGCTCAGCAATCTTGGCGGAAAATTTTGCGTCCAGCTCAGCAAGTTTTTTCTTTTGTTTGTCGGTGACTTTTGCGGTTGGCGCAGTTTTGTTCAAACGCTCCATCGCGAGTTCGTAGGCGGATTTCATAATTCAATTCAAATTCAGTTTAAAAGTTCAATGCCGGCAACTTTGGCCTTTTTTCGTAGAAGAACATCTCCAGAGGCCAACGGCACACCCATGTGCAAGGCCGCGTGGAGATAACCGGCATCGTAAGCACTGATACTATGTTGCTGGGCGAGCAACCAAACTGAGCCATTGGCAAGCGGTGCAACGGAAACAACGTGAAAACTACAGGTGTCGATAAACGCTAAAAACGCATTGGCATCGGCAAGGGAAATTCGTTCACGCCTCACGCCGCGCAATAATGCTTCCAGAAGTTCCTGATAAAAATTGGGCGGAACATACGCTGTCCGGCCTTCTTCCAACGCCGATTGCAGTTTTTCTTCAACCGAGCCGCGCTCATCATCAAAAGCCAATGCAGCAGCAGCGCTGGCGTCCATTGCGAAACTCATTTTCGCCCTTCTTCAATGAGTTGTTTGATGGTGATTTTCGGCTGACCAGGACGATTCAGACGAATTTTCTTAACCCGTTCTCGCCACTCGGCGCCGAGTTTCTGACGCTGATTTTGGACAGGAACAATTTGCGCAGTAGGTTCTCCGTGCCGGGTTAAAATGATGATTTCGCCCGAGGCGGCTCGCGAAACGATTTTTTCAAAGCCCGATTTAGCTTCGGCGATTCCGATTTTGGAACTCATGGAAATTATGGTCATAGCGAATGGTCATAATGTCAACAAGCGATCCGGTGAGCATCGCAATCGCGTTCTCCGTGTGGTAATAAACAAGCACGCGAGTCCGGTGCGGATTGTGACGCTTTATTTCGACCGAACGATGAAATGCAAATTATGAAACTGAAAGTGGATGAAAAAGCCGATGCGCTTTACTTGCGGTTAGACGATTCCAAAATCATCGAGTCGGAAGAAGTTTCGCCGGGAGTGGTGCTGGATTTTAATCAAGACAAGCAGGTGGTCGGTGTGGAAATCCTGAATCTTTCCAAACGCGTCTCCAAGATCAACGTCCGCGAATTGCAGTTTCACACGGCGTGACTTTTACGGCCGGCGCGGTTTTTCAAACGCTCCATCGCGAGTTCGTAGGCAGATTTCATTGATTACCAATTCGATACGAGAACTATAAACTGATTTCTATCTGAACCCATAAATTCTTTCGTGAACCAAACAAGCGAGGATGCAATAGAACAGAAGTTTTAATCCGACCGTTAACCACTGTTCAGCACCACGACGCTGCTCCAAAAATAATGATAGGCCGAATGCGCAACCACCAAATATCAATCTCGGTCCAAGCAGATACACTTGGTCTTCGATTGATTCAATGGGGGGAATTATTAGCATTAAGCCCAAACCAAAAAGAAAAACCTCAACGCCTCGGAGAACAATAGATGAAGGTTGTTTGATGGTCGTATCCTATTAATGTTTGGTTCCGGCATCGCCCGTCTTCTTTTTCCACGGCATATCAGGAAATTTCTCGGGAATTTTCATTGGCGGCGGTTTTGGTTTGGCCATTTCCAATTCGGGCTCGGAAGTTCCCGGCGTGGGTGGGGCCATGTTTTCTTTCCATGAGGCGATGCGGGCTTGCAGGCCGTGATGTTCGGCGGTGGTTTTGTCGCCGATTTTCATGTAGGCGCGACTGAGGTTTGTGTGAACGAGTTGTTCGGTCGGTTTTAATTTTTGCGCTTTGTGCCCTTCGTCAATCGCGGCTTGATAATCACCTTTGGCAAAATAGGCCTGCCCGATGGCGAGCTGTGCGTCGAAATAATTTGGATCTTCG
>JBKJOZ010000291.1:0-3384 GCA_046595315.1 Limisphaerales bacterium | reverse complement strand
TGCCGACGATGCTCGAGATGAACAGTTACGACACGCTCTGCCACGAGCATCTCGAATATTACGGACTCGCGCCGATGGAACGCCTCTTCGCTGAACACGATTTGGAAGTCATCGACGTGACATTGAACAACATGAATGGCGGCAGTTTCCGCATCGCCGTCGGTCACGCTGGGAAAACCAAGCCAAGCGACGAAGCCCGCGCTCGCGTTCAAGATTTGCGTCTCAAAGAATTTGAAATGGCTTTGGACACCGACGAACCTTTCGCCGCCTTCCGCAAAAACATTCAGAAAATTAAAAAAGATCTGCAAACGTTTCTGAAAAAAGCGAAGAAGGAAAAGAAACTGGTTCACGGCTACGGCGCGTCTACCAAGGGAAATACGATTTTGCAATACTGCGACATCACCCCGGATTTGGTTCCCGCCATCGCCGACCGCAACAAAGACAAATTTGGTTCCTACACGATTGGCACCAACATCCCGATTATTTCCGAGGAAGAATCGCGCAAGAAAAAACCGGATTATTATTTAGTGCTGCCGTGGCATTTCATCGACGAAATGAAAAAGCGCGAAACTGAATTCCTCAAGCGCGGCGGAAAATTTGTTTTGCCAATGCCGAACGTTCATCTCGTCGGCAAGTAAGCCGAATGAAACGCGCGCTGATCACAGGAATTCTTGGTCAGGACGGAACTTATCTAGCGCGCTGGCTCGTCGCAAAAGGCTACGAAGTTCATGGCTTGATTCGTCTGCCATTTGAACGGGAAGAAAATCGAATCACCCGCAGATTTACTCTCGGGGAATTGCAGCAAATCAAGTTTCATACCGGCACGCTTGAAGATCCGTTTTCACTTTCACACGTTCTAAAAAACTGCAATCCAACCGAGGTTTATCATCTTGCGGGCGTTTCCGATTCGCGCCTGAGTTTTATAATTCCAGAGCAAACGCTCAATTCCATTGCGCTCGGCACACTTCGTTTGCTGGAAGCAGGTCGATTGCAAAATCCTGACATTCGATATTTTCTAGCTTCGTCCTGCGAAATTTTTGGAACACCCCATGAGTCGCCGCAAAATGAAAACACGTTGCGCCAACCGCTCACGCCGTATGGAGTCGCCAAACAAGCTGCTGATGGCTTCGCGAAAATTTACCGGGAGAAATACAATCAATTCATCTCGGTCGGCATTCTTTACAATCACGAATCACCTTTGCGCCCGGCAAATTATCTAAGTCGTCGCGTTGCCCAAGCTGTTGCCGGGATCAAAAAAGGCACGCTCAAAAAACTGACACTCGGCGACCTCAACGCGGAACGCGATTGGAGCGATGCCCGTGATTTCGTCCAAGGATTTTGGCTCGCGTTGCAGGCGGACAAATCTGGCGAACACATTTTCGCCTCGGGAACCTGCCGGATTGTCCGCGATTTGGTTGAATGCGCTTTCCGCGCCGCCGATTTGGATTACGTGAAATTTGTGGAAGCCAATACCACTAACGTTTCGACTCAGGTGACTTCTGGACTTTGCGGAAATCCGTCGAAAGCGGAAAAAGATTTAGGCTGGAAACGCCACTGGGGTTTTCAACGAATGATCGAAGATTTGGTGAAGGCTGAACTCGAAAATCGTCCTGAAATTGAGCGAGCTAATCCCCTGCCCGTTTGAAAATTTATTTCTGTTTCTCAAGCCATGCCTGAATCGTTGCGGGCGAAACTTCTGGATTTTTTCGCCGGTCATGTCGAATTAAAAACCAAACGGCTCGGAACATTTTGATCGGATTAAATTCGCGCGGCCATTTTCCTTTTCGCAGAGAATAAAACGTGTCGCAAAAACTGACGCGGTCATCCACCACGCGAATCAGCGCATCCATTCGCGGCGAAAGATTTTGGCACCGCGTCCAGGCAAAGCGAATCGCCCAAACGTATTGCAACCAATATTGCCAACGATGATCCCGGCGCGCGTTGACCGTCATGCTGTCAGGAGAAGCGCGACAAGCGACGAGTGGTTCGCCAACTTGAATTAACTCGCCGGAACGCAAACCGAGTTCGCTGAGAAAAGAAACGTCGTTGCCGTAAGCGCGACGGGAAAAATCAAATCCATACGGATTTTCAAATTGGATGTAGTGATCGAAAACTTCCTTCGCAGCGGTGGTGTCAAACAAACTGCAAATTTGACTGACCGGAAAAACCGCAGCGAGAATGCCGAGGGCGTATTCGTCGCCTTTGACTTTCACAGTCGGGAAATCGTGCAACAACTGTCGGCTCTTGGCGCCGGTTTTGATTTTATCCGCTCCAACTTTCGGAACGGTTTCAGCAATGGTTTCTGAATAGGCGCTGCAGCCAGCGATCAAATGCGACGGATTTTCCTGCAAAACTTTGACGAGGGTTTCAACGTAGCGCGGCAAAATCAAATCGTCCGACCAAACGAAAGTGGAATATTTTCCGCGCGCCTCATGCAAAAGTATTCGCCACGCACGAACGGGTCCGGAATTTTCTTCACTGGTGATGACGCGGATTCTTGGATCGCGGGCGGCGGCTTGCTGAATAATTTCCCGCGTGTTGTCTTTGCTCGCCTCGTCATAAATCAGGATTTCCAGATTTTGATAGGTTTGAGCAGAGCAAGACGCGATGGAATCAGCGACAGTCAATGCGCTGTTGTAGGTCGGAATCAGCAAACTGACCAACGGAAGTTCGGCCATAAATCAAACGGCTTTCGGCGTTAGAAAAGAATGCGTCGAATCAACGGTTTGCAAATTCCAATGCGGCAGTTCTTTTGGAATTTCTCCGTGCCATTCGATCAACAACGGAATTCCAACCAAGTCGGGCGATTGCAACATCGGATATTCGCCGCCTTCAATATCAAGTTTGATCAAAGCGGGTTTGCCAAATTTTTGGAGTGCCTCTTTGATGGAAAGCGTGGCGACTTTTGGTCCGGTGCACGGTTCGAGGAAATCGGGATGAATCGTGCCGAGCATTGGCTGGCCATCCACGGTCAATCCGCAAGGAACAATAACGACGTTGGGCAAATGTTTGACGTTGTTGCCGAGGTATTGAAGCGAGTTGAGGTTTGGCTCAAAGGCGTAAATGGGATTTTTTTCGCCAAGTCGATATGCGTGGCGCCCCAGCGACGCACCAACATCCCAAATCGCGCCCTCCCATTTCCGACTTTGCAAGAATTGTAAAACTTCTGGTTCCCAACCTTGTGGGTGAAACCGTTCGTGCAAAGAATTGGAATTTAAAAATTTGCCCAAAGGATTTCCGGCGATGGCGACGCGAAGCAAATGGAGGGGGCGTGTTAAATTCACAAGTAAATCGTAAAGGAGCTCGCGTGACGGTCAAATCGCAAATCGTCCTAGAACAAGCTGTTCACAGCCGTTCCGAGCACGCTGAGCGGGCCGGTGTCTT
>JBKJOZ010000243.1:0-3621 GCA_046595315.1 Limisphaerales bacterium | reverse complement strand
TGAAAAAGCGTGAACATTACAAACGCGTTTACGACAATTTCGATGCGAAGAAAGTTTCAAAATACGACGCGCAAAAGGACGCCGCACTTTTGGCGGACGCGGGAATTGTGCGGAACCGTTTGAAAGTCGCTGCCTCCATTCAAAACGCGAAAGCATTTCTCGAAGTGCAAAAAGAGTTCGGAAGTTTTGACAAATACATTTGGCAATTCGTCGAGGGCAAACCAATCGTAAATAAACTTCGCTCGATGAAAGAAATTCAACCGCGCACCCAAGTGTCAGATGCGATGAGCAAAGATTTGCTGAGACGCGGATTCAAATTTGTCGGCTCGACGATTTGTTACGCCTTCATGCAGGCGGTTGGCTTGGCGAACGACCATTTGGTTACTTGCCCGCGCCATCAGGAATTGGCAAAGCTCTCGAAATGAAATTTGTTTCGTGGATTTTCGCGTTTGCCATTTTGCTCACCGGCTCAACACGCGGGGCGGAAAAATTTCCACCGATTGAGCAATTACCGCTGCAATCCGATTTGCCCGATCCGCTCGTGATGGTCAGCGGCAGACTGGTCGCTAACAAAAGAAATTGGTTCCACCAGCGGCGTCCTGAATTGAAGAAATTATTTCAACATTACGAATACGGAGTTTTTCCGTCGCCCGCGAAGTTCAAAGCCACCGTTGAAGCGGTTGATAAAAGTTGCTTCGGTGGCAAAGCGACTTTGAAACAAGTGACAATTTCTTTTTCGGCAAAAAACGCGCCGGAGATGCATTTGATGATCGTCACGCCGAATCAGGGCAGAACACCCGCGCCGATTTTTCTCGGGCTCAATTTTTCTGGAAATTTTGCGCTCGTCACAAATTCGCTAGTGCCGCGTCCGACGGGTTGGATAAACGGAAAAATTGCCGGTGTGGAAAACAATCGTGCCACCGAAGCGGGCCGCGGAAAATCAGTGGATGTCTGGAATATCGAGCAATCGATTGATCGCGGTTACGCCGTCGCCACGCTTTTCTGCGACGATATTCAGCCGGATTTGACGAACGCGACCACAGGTGTCCGAACTGTTTTCCACGGCACAAAAAACTTTGATGAAGATTGGGGAACGATCGCGGCGTGGGCGTGGGGTTTGCAACGCTGCGTGGATTATCTGCAAACCGATAAAGCGATTGACTCAAAAAAAATCGCGGTGGTGGGTCACTCGCGTTTGGGAAAAGCGGCGATTCTCGCTGGAGCTTTTGATGAACGAATTGCGCTGGTCATTCCGCTGCAAGCCGGGACCGGTGGCACGTCGCCGAGTCGCGGAAAAATTGGCGAATCGATCAAAGCGATCAACACGCGTTTTCCCCATTGGTTTTGCAACGAGTTTAAAAAATTCAATGACGAGCCTGAACGATTGCCATTTGATCAACATTGTTTGATTGCACTGTGCGCGCCACGTCCCGTCTTGCTTGCTTGCGCGACGGAAGACACCTGGGCAGATCCCGCAGGGCAATTTGAAATGTTGAAAGCAGCGGATAAAGTTTATCGGCTGGTGGGCGCGGAGGGAATTGCTTCGGAGCAAATGCCCGAGGTTGGAAAATTGATGGACAGCAAATTGGGTTACTATATTCGTCCCGGAAAACATTCGATGACGAAAGAGGATTGGAAAATCTTCCTCGATTACGCCGACAAACATTTTGGAAAACCTCGATGAGAAAAACTAAAATTATCGCCACGCTCGGCCCCGCCACGGACTCGCCGGAAATGTTGGGACGCATGATTGACGCCGGGATGAACATCGCGCGCCTCAACATGTCCCACGCGAAACATGATTGGGTGCGCCGCGTCGTCAAAGATATCCGGGACGCCGCCGCCGCGCGGAACGTTTCCGTTGGCATTCTCATGGACACGCAGGGGCCAGCGATTCGCACTGGTGATCTCAAGAACGTGCTCGATCTCAAGCCCGGCCAGAAGTTCACCCTCACCGTGCGCGGCGAGAAAAGTGAAGAGGAATCTTCCGTGGATGTGAACTACGAGAATTTCGTCAACGACATCAGCGTGGGCAACGTGGTGATGCTCGATAATGGCGAAATCCAAATGAAAGTTTTGCAGAAGTTCGCCAACAAAATTGAGTGCGAAGTTTTGACGCCAGGAAAATTGGGGAGTCGTCGCCACATTAATTTGCCGGGCGTGCGCGTCAGTTTGCCCGCGCTTACCGGGAAAGATTTACTGGACGTGGCGCTGGGTCTGGAACTCGGGGTGGATTACATCGCGCTCTCGTTCGTGCGCGAAGCAAAAGACATTCGGCAATTAAAAGCGGTCGTCGCGAATGCGCACGTCAAGCCGCTGATCGTCGCGAAGATCGAGGATCAACAAGCGATTCTAAACCTCAAAGAAATTATTCAGGAATCCGACGCGCTCATGATCGCCCGAGGCGATTTGGGCATCGAAGTTCCTTATGAAGAACTGCCGATTATTCAGCGTCGCGCCGTGAAATATTGTCTGCGCATCGGCAAGCCGGTGATTGTTGCCACGCACATGCTCGAAAGCATGATTGAAAATCCCATTCCCACCCGCGCCGAAGTCACCGACGTGGCGAATGCCGTCTATGAACAAGCAGACGCCATCATGCTTAGCGGCGAAACGACCGTCGGCAAATATCCGCTCAAATGTTTGGAAGTGATGAATCGCGTGGCCGAACGGATCGAGCGCAGTGGCGGCGCAAATTTTCAAGAACACGCCGAGCTGACCAACCAACGCGAAAAGCTGGTGAAAAGCGCCGTGGTCATGGCCGACGAATTGCGCGCCGACGCCATTCTCGTCTTTACCTTGAGCGGTACTTCCGCACGTTACGCGAGCTGGATGCGACCGCGTTACTCGCCGATCTACGCGATTTGCGACACGCAACGAGTCGCCGATTCCCTCGCCATCAATTGGAGCGTCCGTCCCGTGCTGATTCCGTTTGATCACGACAATCGCGAGAAAACCATCTCGCACGCCATCGCCAACCTGGTCGAGCTGAACTTGTTGCGCGCCGGAAATACCGTGGTGGTGATCAGCTCCATTGACGTGGACGGACACACCGTCAAAGCCGTGCAAATGCGCGATGTCTAAGGCGTACGGCCACGTTACGCCGCGAGACGAAACCATTGAAATGAATGGCCGCGTTGTTACTATCGCCGCGTGATTCAACCTTACTTTTCACCCCGTCGCCTTGTCGCGACCCTCGCCATTGTCGTTGCCGTCCTCGCGCTTCGCGTTGGGCTAAACGCACAGGCAGCGGACGCACAGGTTTCCACCAATCTCGAATCGGCGACCGCTGCCGCCGCACCGGTGAAGACCAAGGAGGCACCGCGCCGCTACACCTACACCCCGCGCCCTTATCCCGTGGACGAACGCGGCTTTTCTCCTGTGGACAAAGCGTTGGCCAAAGCCTACGCGCGCGAAGAAATCATCACCGACGACGCCGAAGGCACACTGAATCCTTACGTCATGAAAGTAATTTCCGCGTATCCGTTGGACGGCACCTATTCCTACCACTGCGGATGGGAACCGCGCGAATACGACATCTACAACGGCGTGACGCAAGACATGTGGTTCAAAGGGATGGTCGTCGCCAAGGCCTACCCCGATGGTTCGCGTTGCAGCTAT
>JBKJOZ010000026.1:0-5457 GCA_046595315.1 Limisphaerales bacterium | reverse complement strand
GCCCGCAAAGATTGGAAGAAGTTTTCCATGGTTCTCCATCAAAATACGAAGCGGCGGACTTGTTGAATCTTTCGATGAGCCTTCGTTCGCACGTTGCGAGTAATTTACACGCTTGGGTCGCGTCAATGCTCATCGAAAGATTCAACAAGTCCGCCGCTTCGTATTTTGATGGAGAACCATGGAAAACTTCTTCCAATCTTTGCGGGCCGTGTATCGTCCAAGATCGGCTGTCTTTTAATGTCTCTATCGCTTGACGCCAGTTAGGCATCCCGGCTTCTTCGCCTTTGTGTATTTCCTGTCCTTCTCCAACAAAGGCGACAACAACATACCAATCAGGAATGCAATCTGCAATCTGGAGAAGTGTCGCCGGTCCTGAGATTCGCCTACCATGCTTGCGGTCCATATTTTCTTCGTCCCAAGCACGTTGCGCTTCGTCAAAAATAAAAACGTGCTCGGATGTCCGCTCTCGTCCTTTACCGAGCCGTCCGCCAATACATCCACTGCGACGATGTATTCCTCAACGGTCATGGCGTCGTCGAAGTCGCGTTCTCCGGCGAGAAACTGCCGCAGGCGTTCCATCGTGTCGTCCGCAATTTCGCGTTGCGCTTCGAGAAGAGACGCATAGACCACCGGAAAACCGTTTTCGTTTCTCTCAACGGGAATCGATCCTTCGCAAACGGTGTGAATGTAAATGCAAAAACCCGCCTTAGATTCGTTATTGTCGTGCATCCCTCCTAGTCCATAGAAAACGCAGCGGAAAATCTATGGACGATGAGTCATAATCGTTCGCCTGTTTGCGGCGGATGCGTTTCTAAATTCTTTTTCAATTGACAGGAACTTCGGTTCCGTTGTCTAAAGGGCGTGGGCATGGGAACGTGGATGGGCATTCTGGGCAGGGCGTGGGGTTCTTCCGGCAAGGGAAGCAATCCGGTGGGCATTTCGCGTCTTTCTTCCGTCAACGTTCTCCTTTTATTCCTCCGTCGGTGTGTTCGGCTCGGCATGGTTGCGCCTCGGTTCAGCACTTACCTCGTTTCGTTTCGCAGGGTTCGGATTTCGCTCGGTTCTCGTTCGGCTTCATCCCGCAGGTGGGTTGCGTCGTCCAACCATTTCGATGCGTCGTCCAACCATTTCGATGCGTCGTCCGACCTTTTCGATGCGTCGTCCGACCTTTTCGGTGCGTCGTCCGACCATTTCGGCGCGTCGTCCGACCTTTTTGGTGCGTCGTCCGGTGCTTTTACGGTGTCGTCGGGGACGAAGGCCGGTCACTACGGGACGAGGGGCCAAAATGGCGCAACGGCGGACTTGAAGGACGGGTCGGACTGGTCAAGGTGCGGGGCGAGACGGTGCGGGTTGAGGATGGAACGGGTGAAAGAAGAGATGGACGGGCTTCCGGACGGGGAGAGGTCGGGTTCATCAGGGATTTGTCTGCGGGACTGCTCAACTAAAACAAACAAAAGAAAGGGATAGGGATCAACATGGTTACATTTGAAGCATATATCTACCACCTGACGCAGCTTCGGGCGGTCAAAACGGTGATGGAGGATTACACATCGTTTCGGCCCGATGACGAAACGGTCGCAATGGTGGGGACTCGGATCAGCAACGGGGAGACGGCCTTGACGAACGCGGAGGATGCGTTGGCCGAGATGAATCTGGCCCGTGGCGAACGGATCGAGAAAGCCACCGCCGGACACGACGCGGCGGTGGATGTGTATGCGATTATGAAAAAACGTTATCGCAAAGACGCGAGCAGCATGAACGCGATTGAGTTGTTGCCGGTGCAGGACGACACGCCCGCAGAAACGTTGCGCCGGATGTCGGCCACTTCGCGACTTTGGGGAAAATTGCCGAACCCGCCGGGATCAGCCACGCCGTTCAAGGCCTACGACATTATGGGCAAGGTGGAATTTGACGCGTTGCTGGCGGCCTTGAAGACGGCCATTGAAGAGGAACCGAAAGCGGAAGAGGAGTTCGACCGCGTCAATGGGATTCTCAAAGCGATGGAGGCGGATATCACGGACTTCGTGGGCGCGGCCTTGGTGCAGGGGCGCAATCAATACGCCGAAGGCACGGCGGAGCGCGCGGCGGTGGACAGTATCCCGACGGAGGACTCGACGCCGGTGCCGTCGCAGGCGCAGGTTTCGCTAGTTGAAATGGTGGGAACCGATGGGATGTCGATCACCTACGACGCCGCGCACGCGACGACCTTTGACATCCTGTTGCAAAGTCCGGGGAGCCCGGTTTTCGTCACCGTGGTGGCGGATCGAGTGGAGAAAGCCTACACGTTGACCGGTCTGGTGGCGGGGAATTACGTGGTGAAGGTGGTGGGTAAAAATTCACGCGGCCCCGGCGACGAAAGTGACGGCGCAGGGTTCACGATTCCTTAATAAAACGGCGGGTTCCGCGCTCGGTTGAGCTGGGCGCGGAATTTTTCTTTCACGGGGGGCACCGGCGTCCCGCCGGTTGATTCACGCGTCTCGCGGGAATCCTTCAGAGCAGCGCATCTCTGTTCCAACCGCCACGAACTACTAAACCATCCACTCGGATGCTGGCCAGAGGCCCGTCATCAACCGGCGAGACGCCTGTTCCACCCTGCTCCAAAAGTCACGCGGGGAAACCACGAAATTAACCTAGGGTCGTTGAAGCGTCCTCGAAAAGTGCCACAGTAATTTCCTGCCTGACATTCGTCGGGCTTGGAAAAGTTAACTCACCACAAGAAAGGTAAAGCATTATGAAACATGAAGTTGAAGACGGTTCCGTGGCCGCCGCAGATCGTCGGCGCACGGAAGACAAATCCGGCGGTCAGGATAAAAAGGCGATGATGAAAAAGATGGAGGCCGCTGGCACGCCGGGTCCCGCGCACAAGGCGCTTGATGGGTTGGTCGGGAATTGGAAAGCAGAGGTGAAGTGTTGGCAGGAGCCGGGCGGTCAAGCGGACGTGAGCCAAGCCACGGCGAAATGCAGTTGGATATTGAACGGGCGGTTTTTGGAAGAGGAGTTTCACGGCGAAATGATGGGCAAGCCGTTCACCGGTCGGAGCTGGATGGGTTACGACAATCTCAAACAGAAATACAACTCGGTTTGGGTGAGCGACATGCAGACCTCGATGTTTTGCAGCGAAGGCAAAGGCGATCACAAAGCCATCACACTGGAAGGAACGTCGAGTTGCGCCGCAACCGGTCGCACGGATGTGAAGATGAAAACGGTGTTCCGCTTTCTCAGCGCGGATAAACATATCTTCGAAATGTACGATGGGAACGACAAGAAGATGGAGATCACTTACACCAAAAAGTAAGTGTCCGGCAGTGGCATTCCATAAAGGTGCAGATACAAAAAAACCGCCGCTGGAAAACCAGCGGCGGTTTGAATGAGGGGCAAAAATTACTTCTTCTCGGCTTCTTCTTTTTCGTCGGCTTTTTCTTTCGCGTCTTCTGCGGCTTCCTTGGCTTGTTCAGCCGGACCTTCGACAGCGACATCCACGACTGCGCCGGTCACCGCGTTGACCTGCACTTCGATGATGCTTTTGGAATCGGGCAATTTCACGTCGAAGGAATAAACGAGGACGCCGTCGGACATTTCGAGTTCGTTATCAGCTACTTTGCCGTTCGGCACTTTTTTCTGAACGATTTTGGCGGCCTCCGCTTCGGTGAGTTTAGGCTTGGCGATGATGTCGGCGGCGTGGACCGCAGTTGCGCCGATTAATAAGCCGGCTGTTAAAACGGCGGCGATTGTTTTTTGTGTGTTCATGATTTGTTATTTAATTTGACGATTTTTTTACGAGGACAGCGGAAGCTAGGACACACGCATGAACCGGAGATGAATTTCTAATGACAGTTTCGTCATCTTGAAACGCAGCGCTGGCAGGCAAGTGGCGGGAAAGGAGGAGCCGGTACAAAAATAGATCTTGCGCTAATCGAAAATATTCGAGCGCTCGCGAGTCCCAATGTTTCAGCCAACCGGAACACCGTGTTCATCCGTGTGCGTCAGGCCACTTTCGCCAAGGCCGTTGTGTCCTTGACCAATTTGCCGTGGTGGTCTTTCAAATATTTTTGCAATTCCACAATCGCTTCGACCTGAGTGGTAACCCTCCGTTGATCGAGGGTTTTGCAATGTTTGAAATGAGTTAAATGCTTCCCCACCCCAACAATTTTGATGTGCGCCTCCGGCAATTTCCAGAGTTGATCCTTTTCTAATATGTAGATGTTTTTTGTGATGTTTCAGTATAACAGAAATTTGGCTTCTTTCAAATGAGGGAGGTGAGACTGGTCATAAGCAGTTTCAAATAAAAATTAAATTCAGCCACAGAGGTGCAGAGAGCAGAGAGATTTTAGAGGGCTTTTTCAATTCTTCCTCATTGGCCTCTGTGCCTCTGTGGCAAAAATCTTTTAAAATGTAACTGCTCCCAAGTGATCGGGTCGAATAAAGGCGCGCGGCGCAAGGCGACCTTAATGTTGTCTAAAGCTTGCCCCGCGTAAGGTCGAGGGCATGAAAACCATTGCAACCTGCACCTACCGGAAAGTGGTCCTGTTCCTCGTCGCGGCGTTGGTCAGCATTGTAACTTTTGGTCAGGCGAGCGAACCGGCTCCAGCGGCGGTCAATCTTTCTCTGAGTAACAACCTCGCCTTCGTCACGGTCAATGATCCCAATAATCTGGTCTGGATTTTGCAAAGTTCGCCCGATCTTACGGCGTGGACCGAGGTGAGCGCGTGGAAAATTCACAACGGAAATTTTCGCGGCGGCTTCAATCGTGGCGCGGGCATACCGAATCTTTTTTATCGCGCGTTTTATGATCCGGCCCGGAACACGATTTTCAGCGCCACCACCAACGCGCTGCGGTTGCCGCCTACGCCCAGCAATTATGCGGCACCGCTGCTCCCGCCCAATTTTCTCGTGCCGCCGATTGTGAATCAGGACAACACGCCGACCAACAATGCCGTCACAGATTTGGGCGCCACTCTGGGTCGCGTTCTATTTTACGACAAAAGACTTTCCAGCAACCAAACGATTTCCTGTTCCTCCTGTCATCAAGCGCAACATGGTTTTTCCGATCCGCGCCGGTTTAGCGCAGGATTTAACGGCGGACTGACCGGACGCAATTCGATGGGGTTAACTCAGGCGAGATATTATCCGCGCGGCCATTTCTTTTGGGACGAACGGGTCGCCACGCTCGAAGATCAAGTCCTGCAACCGATTCAAAATTCGGTGGAGATGGGGATGACGTTGCCGACATTGGTGGCGCGGCTCGGCGCGGAACCGTTTTACACAAATCTGTTTGAACGCGCTTTCGGCACAACCGTCGTGGATACCAACCGAATTTCGCGAGCGCTTGCGCAATTCGTGCGCTCGATGGTTTCGACGCGTTCAAAATATGATCTGGGGCTTCCGGTGAATTTTTCAAACTTCACCGCGCAAGAAAATCTGGGGCGCCAGATTTTCTTCGGACAAGTCGGCAATGCC
>JBKJOZ010000126.1:0-12881 GCA_046595315.1 Limisphaerales bacterium | reverse complement strand
TGGAGCGTCGTAACGAACACGCCCGCCGTCAGCGGCACGAACAACGTCGTGACCAACGGTATCGGCGGATCGACGCGCTTCTATCGCTTGCGTCAATAACAGATCCGATTGCGAAGAAAATTATGAAAATCAAAAGCCTCTTATTCCTCTGCTGCCTGTCCACGGCTTTGATCCCAGCGAGTGACGCGCCGGGTCAGACGTTTACGAATTTATACAGCTTTACCGCGCTCCAAATGTCTTCGCCCACAACGTTCACGAATAGTGACGGCGCTCAACCTTATGCGGGATTGGTTTTATCCGGCAACAGGCTCTATGGAATGGCAAATATTGGTGGCAGCGGGAATAGCGGCACGACCTACGCAATCAACACTGATGGTTCGGATTTCGCGAATTTGCGTAGTTTTGGCAGCAGTGGTTCTCGTCCGTATGGCCGGCTGGCTTTGTCCGGGAGCAGTTTATATGGAGCGACCTACCAGAACAGTTTCAGTTTGGGCACGGGCAAAATTTTTCGGATGAACACCAACGGCTCTGGCTACACGGTTTTGCGCAATCTTACGCCGCTGGTCAATTCTACCAACAGTGACGGAGCAAATCCATATGCAGGACTCGCCTTGGCGCAACAGACTCTTTACGGAACAACCCTCGCGGGTGGCAGTGCTGGTTGGGGCACGATTTTCTCCATCAACACGAACGGCAGCACCTTTACCAACCTGCATAATTTTCCCGCATTGATCGGTTCCACCAACAGTGACGGGGTCTTCCCATACGGCGGGTTGGCTTTTTCCGGAGATCGGTTATATGGGACGGCCAAAGAAGGCGGTAGTTGGGGAAACGGCACAATATACGCCATGCAAACGAACGGCATCGGCTTCACGGTCCTGCATCATTTTACAACCTCCATCAATTCCACCAACAGCGACGGCACTCATCCGCAGGGTGCATTAATTGAATCGGGAGGCTACCTCTACGGCACGACAACTGACGGGGGGAATTTCGGTTCCGGCACAGTGTTCGCCCTGAACCTCAATGGTAACGGCTTCACTAATCTGCATCATTTCACTGGGCTTTCCGGTGGGACGAACAGCGACGGAGCCCATCCGGTCGCAGGACTCCTTTTGTCGGGCAACACGTTATATGGAACAACGACCAACGGCGGTTCTGGAACTGCGGGGACGATATTCTCGCTCAAGAAAGATGAATCGGGCTTTACCACGTTGTATGGTTTCACCGGTGTGGGTGACGGAGCCAGCCCAAGCAGCGATCTGGTTTTGTCAGCCAACGTGCTTTATGGGACGACGGTCTATGGTGGCGGCGCAAATAATGGAACGATCTTCAGCTTGGGATTGCCCGCAGTCAGTTCACCGCAGCTAACAATCATTTCCGCTGGAACGAATGTGGTTTTGACATGGCCAGTTGAGGCAGCCGGGTTCACGTTGCAATCGGCTACCAATCTAGTTTCGCCAGTGTCATGGAACCTTGTTTCACCTCCGCCCGCAAACGTGAACGGACAAAACACCGTCACCAACGCAATCTCTGGAATCCAACAATTTTATCGGTTGAGTCAGTAAACATGCTGGTTAAAAAATCAAAGATGTTCCCCCGCCATCACGTCAGTTTCTTTCAGTCCCAATGCAAATGGTTCGAGCGGCATCAGTTCACCGTGATTTAAAAAGCGTTCGCACAGCCTGAAAAATTCTACCTCTGTGGTGATGCGCCGAATTTCGTGAAGAAATTCTCCCGTCGGCTCGATGCCCATGCCGAGGTAGTTCATATATTTTTTCATCTTCTGGATGTGCGCGTTCTCTTTGATGTGCGGTGGACGAACCGTTTCAAATAAATCGCGCAAATAATTTAGAACGTCGTGGCCAGTTGGAACAAAGATCGTCTCGCCGCGCTGATGTTGCCGGATTTGCTGGAACAGCCACGGATTGCGAATCGCGCCGCGCCCGATCATCAAACCTTTCGCGCCGGTAATTTGTAAAACTTCATCCGCCTTTGCCGCCGAATAAATATTTCCATTCGCGAGGACTGGAAATGGCACCGACGCCACTGCGCGCGCGATGAAATCGTAATGCACTTCGCTGCGATACATTTCCTTCACAGTGCGACCATGCACCGTGAGCAAATCAATTTTATGTTTCGCGAAAATCGGGAGCAACTCGTCGAAAACTTGTGGCGAATCAAAACCGATTCGTGTTTTGACGGTAAACTTAATCGAAACCGCATCGCGTAACGCGCCGAGAATCGCATCCACTTTTTTTGGCTCGCGCAACAACCCACCACCCGCGCATTTCCGATAAACCACCGGCGCAGGACAGCCGAGATTCAAATCAATTGCCGTAATGGGATATTGCTGAAGCTCTTTCACCGTGCGGATCAGCGCCGGAATATCGTTCCCAATCATCTGCGCGATGACTGGTTTGCTCGTCGGATTTTTCGTGATGGATTGAAGAATTCCTTTCTCAAGATTGGAAGTGGAGTGAACCCGAAAATATTCCGTGTAATAAACGTCCGCTCCGCCGTAACGCGTCATCAATTTCCAGAACGGCAAATCCGTCACGTCCTGCATCGGCGCCAGCGCGAGAATCGGCTCAGAGCCTTTCAACATGGAATCAAAATCGTTCATCAATCTTAGACAGAATTTACAAAATTATCCGAATTGGGAAAGGGAACAAAGAATTCTGTAAATTCTGTTAATCCTGTCTAAAAAAAGTTCACTGGAATTGCGGATGACGTGTCAGCCGCTCCCACGATTCCGCTGAAATAAATTTTTGCTCGTAAATCGGCTGATGCATCGGCTCCGCGCTCTTGGAATTTTTCACACGCTCCAGCCATTTTTTCTCCAGCGGTTCGTCGAGCAATGTTATTGCGTTCGCGGCAATCGTTGTTTCTTCCTTTTCGCCTGTCGCATGGCCAACGCCCACGAAAAATCCGGCGAGCAATAAAGTCACACGCAACATCGTGGCTCGTGAATACGTTGGCATAGCGCAGGGACGTTTTGGATCAAGCAGGCGAAATAAATGAGTAAACAGCGGAAGCGTCCACATCGCCGGATTTTTCGCGGGTGAAAACGCGTCGAACAAAATCGCATGAGGCGCAGGAAATTTTTCTGCTGAAACGGAGTTGGCAACCAACAACGTCGGGAAATCGCCGAGATGAAATTCCCAGTTCACCGTTTGCTTGTCGTTCGCAAAGTTGATTCGTCCATCTTCAATGAATTTTCTGACGGGCGTTTCGTAACCTGAAAAGTAGCCAAGATTTTCCGCGTGGCTCGCTGCAAACTTCAACGGCGCAATGGTGTGATCAAAACTAACGATACGAATCCGCGAAGGAATATCTTTCGTTTCGCGCAAAACCGTCAGCACGTTCGCCGCCGCGCCAAGGCCGACATCCCAGATGACAAATTCACCAGAATGTTGTGCAAGTCGTTCGCGCAGTTTGAGCTGCTTCACATAAAGCGCTTCCGCCTCGGCAACGGGTCCGATGACCGGATGAAATGTTTCACGCTCCGCAAACGAATGGACGCTGTAAGTTCCATTCGCGAGTTGAACAATTTTATAGCCGTCGGATTGCACGATTCAGTTTGAACCACTAAGGCACCAAGACACCAAGTTTATTTCCTCTTTGTGCGTGGGTGTCTTGGTGGTAGAAAATTCGGCATGGATCCGCTTTTAAAATTATTGCGCGACAACGCCGCACTCAAACCGGCGCAACTCGCCTCGATGTTGAATCAATCTGAAGCCGAGGTGGCTGCGAAAATTAAATCGTACGAAGCGGACAATTTAATTCTCGGTTACCGCACCGTTTTGAATGAGGAAAAAATAGGCGTGGATATTGTTCGCGCCGTTATTGAAGTAAAAATTACGCCCGAACGTGGCGGCGGTTTTGATCGATTGGCCGAGCGCATCGCGAAATATTCTGAAGTGCGTTCCTGTTACTTGATGTCGGGCGGCTACGATTTGCTCGTGATCGTTGAGGGAAATAATCTTCGCGAAGTGGCGACGTTTGTTTCCGAAAAACTGGCGACGATTCAAGGTGTGATTTCCACTGCAACGCATTTCATGCTCAAGCCTTACAAAGAGCAGGGCGTGTTGATGCAACGAGAGGCGAATGAAGAACGTCTTGCGGTTTCTCCGTAACTTGAGGTCGTCGGATTTTACGCTGGTCGCAAAATGACCAATGTCGTCACCAATGCGGATGGAAGCGTAACGGTCACACTTCCCTCAACCCTCACAATTGGTATTTCCCATCCTGCCCTAATTATTTTCGGGTGCATTGCGCTTTCAGCGGTTTTGATTTTTCTGGTTTTCAAGTTGGTTCGCAAAAGTTAATTCCAAATTAGCAGGCTATCGGCTTTTAAATCTGATCGCAGGTCAGCTTCGACTCGCACATATTTCTCAAAACACGATTGAATGTGGCCGTCAAATATGGAATTTTAGGGCAGTGTTCACCTCTTTAATGCCCACAAAATTTCTCTGGACTGGAGCCTTCAAATTAATCGCAACGTCAATTCCAGGCGGTGTCACACAGCAAATTAGAAAAATCGCCGCAATTTTTGCGCTCTTGGTTTTTACCGTGACCTCGTCTCCAGCTCAGGAATTTCGCGCGGCTTGGGCGGACGTTTTTCATGTTGGCATGGGCAGCCAGATTGAGGTGGACAACATGGTTTCGACACTGGTGAGCGGCAATTACAACGCGGTGATTGTCCAGGTTTTGGGTTACATGGATAACTCTGTTGCCTCGCACGGCGCGCATTGGAAATCGAACATTCTCCCTTGGTCCAGCCGTGTGAAAACGACTTTTGATCCGCTCGCTTATCTTTGTCAACGGGCTCATGCGAATGGAATTGAAGTTCATGCCTGGCTCGGCGGGAGTGGTGTCTCTGTGTATCGGGTGTCGAATACGTTTCCGCCGGCGGGGAACGCATTGCTGGCCTCGCATCCGGAGTGGTTCATGGTGCCTCAAACCAACAGTGAAGGCGGGGCAGTGGTGAATTTTTTGGTTAACAGCACAGTTTATTATGCGTTGGATATGGGTTCTTCAGACGTGCAGGAATATCTCGTTAGCATCGTGCGGGAACTTGTGTCGGGCTATCCAATCGACGGGATCAACTGGGATGATGAATTGGACGGGCCCACTTACAATGCAGGACAAGCTTTTCCCGCTTATCCTGTTTCGACCTATCCGAATTCTGGTTTGGGACGTTATCGCAGGAACACCGGATTTGTCGGCACACCTGCTGCCACCGATCCGACTTACAACAACTACCGCCGTCGGTTTAAGAATGAATTGATGGCTCGCGTTCAGGCGGAGATGCAATCGATTAAAACCAATCCGCGCCAGCCGTTGCGTCACACTTCAGCAGCGCTTGCCTATAGTCCGGTTCCTAGTTCGTGCGATTTTACGACATCCACCCCTTACACCTACTACTGTGATTGGGCTGGCATGTTGCAGAACGGCTGGGCCGATGCCGTGATTCCTCAGACTTATAGCAGCAGCACATTCAACACGTGGGCCGACCGGAGCGCTACTTGTTGGCAAGGGAATCGAAATATTTTCCCGGGCATGGGCGGCTATCTCTACACCGATTCCACCATCACCAACATGATTAATTACACCCGGAGCAAAGGGTTAAAAGGCAACGCGATTTATTCTTATGCCGTGCCGACTTCGACCAGCGGCAGTGGAAGTGGTTGGTGGGCTTTCGCTGCTGCAAATGTCTATACGAATATTGTTTCCACGCCGCCGATGCCGTGGCGCAATCCGGCCACTGCCACCGAAGGAATCGTCTGGGGCCGCGTGAAAAATTCAGCAAATCTTTTCGTGGACGATGCCACAGTAGTTGTGGCAGGAGGACCAACCGTGAAAACGGACGGCAACGGCTACTACGTTGCCACGCTCGTTCCGGCCACTGCGGGAGGCACGGTGCATTTAACGACTGCCAGCAAACCGGGTCTTGTCTCTCAATCAACCAATGCCGTCGCTCTGGCTGGCGACGTTGTTCGATACGATTTCGTTCTTCCTCCGGGAATTCCTGCGCCCGCCGCGCCAAGTAATTTAGTGGCCACCGCAGTGAGCACTTCGCAAATCAATCTTTCCTGGACCGATAATGCGACCAACGAAACGAGTCTCCTTGTGGCACGGAGCACGATTTCCGGCGGACCTTATTCCACGCTCGCCACGCTCCCCGCGAACTCGACCAACTACACCAACAACAGTTTGCCACCGGCGACGACTTATTTTTATGTGGTGCGAGCCACGAACGCAACCGCTGCTTCAGCGAACTCTGCTCAGGCCAGCGCCACCACCTTCACAAATTCTTTTCCCGTCGTGACGAGCCAACCGAAAAATCAAACCGTGGTGGTGAGTAGCAATGTCAGTTTTGAGGTTAGCGCAACCGGCGCGGCTCCGCTCCAGTTTCAATGGAATTTCAATGGAACAGCCATTCCTGGCGCGACGGCGAGTAACCTCACCTTCAACGCTGTTCAATATTCCCATGGCGGAAATTATTCCCTTTTCATCAGCAACAATTTCGGTTCAGTGATGAGTTCCAATGCCGCACTCACGGTTTTGACCGCGCCAACCGTACTTCGTCTCACGAACATCTGGAACATTCAGGCCGGTTCCCGCGCGTACGTGACCTCGAACAGCACTGAGCGGGGGATATGCCTCAATCCATTCACCGGCCACGTGCTGCTGGTCAGTCGCTCTGCGTTGATCGGCGGTAGCCTCGGAATTTTTGTGTTGGACGCAAACACAGGCGGACAAGTCAGCACCATAAGCACGAACGGTTTGACCAACTCAGCGACGTTCGTGTTGAACAAAATTGATGTGGCCGATGATGGAGTTATTTATGGCGGAAATCTCACCACTGCGAGTGCGACATCGCCGTTCGTGATTTATCGTTGGGCCAGTGAAGGATCGATTGCCCAACGCGCTTACTCGGGCGCGCCAGATTCGGGAGTCACCGCGCGTTGGGGCGACTCTTTTTCTGTCACGGGAGCGGGTGTGAACACACGAATTTTAATGTCAGGTTCCGGCGCGACCAACGTGATTGTCTTCACCACCAGCGACGGCACGAATTTCGTCGCCAATAAAATTGATCCGCCTGGTCCAGTGCCGCTGGCCGAATTTGCGCGCGGCATTCAATTGCTCGGTAACAACTCGTTCCAGAATAAAAATCGCGGCCCCACTGCGAGCCAGAATTACAGCTACGACCTGGCTTTCAATACTGCGTCAATCGTGACGCAGGTCACGCCGCTGGAAGCCAACATGCTCGCCATTTCCGTGGTCACCAATCGTAGCCTGCTCGCTGGTTTGATCGACGACAACACCACCAACAACTCGGGCCACAGCTTGAAAGTTTACGACATCTCCACGCCTTCTGCGCCGCTGGTTGTGTCGAATTTTTTCTTCCTTCCGTTTGGTTCCGGCACGAACAGCAGCAATATTAATTTTGGTGGAGCCGTGGACAACGATGGCAACCGGATTGTCGCGCTCGACACGCAAAACGGGGTGGTCGCGTTGCAAATCCTAGCGGAAAACCCGCCGCCGAGAATCAACGGTGTGACTTTGTTGCCCGCGAATCGAAGGCAATTTCAGCTCAACGCGGATCCGGGATCATTCATCATGCAGGGAAGTTCGGATTTCAGTAATTGGCTGGATCTGACAGTCACGCGCACGAATGGATTTTTTGAAGTGGTCGATCCTATCTCGAATTCCCCCGCGCGGTTTTATCGCACAAAACAATAATTGCGCCGACGAAAACTCGCAGCGCTTCACTTCGGGAATCACTGTTGAGAATTCGTCGCCCATGTTCGAGAGACGTAACGTGGTGTCTTTGATTTTTCCGTAATCGCCATCAATGAGAAATTCCTGTTCTTTCATATCCTTAAATTTCAGGCCCTTTCATGTTCAAAACCGTACAAATTGACTTTTCAGTTAGGCCGCGTTAGACATTTTTAATTCTTCTGTGAAAACCCCGCTAAAATTCTGTTCGAGTTATCCGTTGGCGAAAGTTGTCAAAAGCCTCTTTCTCATTCCTCTCTTGGGCGCTGGCGAAATTCAGGCGGCGGCTAATTTAAATCCCTCCTCGGTCTCAACAGACCAGCCACTTCCCCATGCCGCACCTTCGAGCGCAACTCTGGCGTTCCCTTCTAATCCTAAGCCCCAGGATTTCTTCCGTGCCCGTGTATTTGAGGAACCCTTGGTGGCCATTGGAGCGGAGCCTAGTCCTGAAGAGAACGCGGCCTTGGCTTCGGCTCTGGCGGGCTACGCCAAGCGCAGCGGGCCAGACGATTTCACAAGTTTCACCAAGTTTTTGGAAGGACATCCGAAATCACCGTGGCGTGCGGCAGTGCTGACCGGTTTGGGGACCGAATATTACAACACCGCCCATTATTCTTTGGCACTGGCCGCCTGGACGGAAGCGTGGACTCTAACCAAAAATGCGACTGATCAAAAAGGCAAAGCGATTGCCGATCGCGCTGCGGGCGAATTGGCTTACATGCATGGGCGTTTGGGGCAAATGCAGGAATTGGAAATTTTATTAAAGTCGGTTGAAGGTCGGGAGTTTATTGGATCGGCCACGGAAAAAATCTCTGGCGCCAAAGAGGGCCTTTGGAACATGCAAAATCATCCAGAGATTTCGTTTCGGTGCGGACCTCTGGCATTGTTGCGGATTCAAACCGCAACCAATCCGACGAATCGTGCGGAAAGAGCTATTTACGAATCGGCCTCGACGCAGAAAGGCTTTTCTCTCCCCCAAGTCGCTAAACTGTCTAAAAAGATCGGGCTTAACTACCAGATGGCCTTTCGTGAAAAGGGCGGTGAATTTGTCGTGCCAGCGGTGGTGCATTGGAAGCTGAGCCATTACGCAGCCATAATCCGACACGAGGGCGACAAATATTTACTTCAAGATCCTACGTTCTTGAATGACGTCTGGGCAACCAAACAGGCGTTGGAGGCTGAAACCAGCGGCTATTTCCTGATTCCGCCGGGACCGCTGCCCAATGGTTGGCGCACTGTTGAGGCGAAAGAAGGCGATACCATCTGGGGCAAAGGAAATACACAAACCAAAGACCCTGGAGTGATTTGCCCGGACGATTCAAAGTCAAGGCTTTGCAAACTCGGGAAGAAGAGCAAAGACGACTATTACAATAAAAAATACCCCAAGATAAAACTCACATCTGAACCCGGCACTAGCCTCCGGACGCGTGCAAATGATGAAGATGATATTAACAACATGGCTGGCCGTGGCATGGCTGTGTCCGACGTTCACCTCATGCTCGTTAATCTCAACCTTGTTGACGAGCCGGTCGGATATTCTCCACCCGTGGGTCCGGACGTCCGTTTCACCGTCCGCTACAATCACCGCGATGCCTTCCAGCCAGGCACGTTCACTTACGCCAACTTTGGACCAAAGTGGACGTGTGATTGGGTTTCTTACATCACCGACAACCCGCAGAGCCTTTCTGCGGATGTGAATTATTACGTCCAAGGCGGCGGCAACCGAACTTTCAGCGGGTTCAACACCAACACCCAAACTTTTGCCTATCAATTTTACGACGACACGCAGCTCAAACGCACAGGGACGGCCAGTTACGAAATGCTCTGGAACGATGGTTCCAAAATGGTGTTCGCGCAGTCCAACGGTTCCATCGGCACATCGCGGAAAGTCTTTCTTACCCAAATTTTGGATTCTGCTGGCAATACCGTGACCCTTAACTACGACGGCAACCTGCGAGTGACGGGCATCACCGATGCCATAGGACAGGTCACAACTCTCACCTACAGCACCAACGACACTTTCAAAATCACACGCGTCACCGATCCGTTTGGCCGTTTCGCGAGTTTTAGTTATGACACTCTTGGGAGGCTGACAAACATTACTGACGTGATCGGATTGAACTCGCGCTTTGTTTACGAAGGAAGCGGCGACTTTATCAACGCCCTTATCACTCCCTACGGCACGAACAGCTTTATCCGAGCTGAGAATGGGACCACGCGGTCGCTGGAAACCGTTTACGCCGACGGCAGTCGGGATCGGGTGGAGTTCAATCAAGGGACGGCTCTGGGCGTGCCGTTTTCCGATCCGGCCAACACCGTGCCGCAGGGAATGAACACCGGTAACAATTACCTTTGGTTTCGTAATACCTATTACTGGAGCCGCTCCGCCTGCGCGACTTCCTACGGCGATTATAGCAAAGCCAAGTTGTATCACTGGCTGCACACCTCCGATGTGACGATGTGTTCCGGCGCACTGGAGAGCACAAAGGAAGCCCTCGAGGGACGGGTTTGGCGTGATTACGCAGGTCAAGGGGATCCGATCTTTGTTGGTGCTAACAATCGTCCCACGCATGTCGGTCGTGTGCTCGATGATGGCAGCACGCAACTTTATACCTATGGCTACAACGCCTTTGGCAATCTGACGAACACCATTGATCCGCGGGGCCGGACTTTCTCCTACATCTATGCGACCAACGGCATTGACCTGTTGGAAGGGCGCATGACGCGCGCTGGAAAAAACGAACTGCTGTCAAAGGTCACTTACAACGCGCAACATCTGCCGTTGACCACGACTGATGCAGCAGGGCAGACAACGACCAACACTTATAACGCGCGCGGCCAGTTGCTCACAGTCACTAATCCGAAGAACGAGACGACCACTTACACCTACAATACCAACGGTTTTTTGATCGCCTCTGACGGCCCGCTGCCCGGCACAAATGATGTCGTGAGCGTCACGTATGATTCCTTCGGTCGCTTGCGCACCAAGACGGAAACGGACGGCTACACGGTGACGTTTGATTATGACGCGCTCGATCGACGCACACGCATCACGTTTCCGGACGGAACTTTCGACCAGAAAACTTACGACCGTCTCGATGCATCTGTGCTCCAGGATCGCGCAGGCCGGCAAACGTTGTTGGAACACAACCCCGTCCGCGATCTCGTGAAGCGCACCGATGCCTTGGGCCGGGTGACGCAGTTTCAATGGTGTCGCTGCGGCAGCGTCAAGAGCATCATTGACCCGCTCGGCCGCACGACTCAGTGGGAGACCGACGTGCAAGGACGGTTAGTCGCGAAAATTTATGGGGACGGCTCACGCATTACTTACGGATACGAAGCGCGAACGAGCCGCTTGCGCCAAATCACGGACGAGAAGCTGCAACTGCAGCAGCTCACCTACTACCCCGACAACTCGCTCGCGTCGGCTTCCACGGTGAACTCGCTTGTCCCGACCGCGCCGCTGCGTTTCGTTTACGATCCTGATTACCCTCGCCTGATTTCGCTGACCGACGGCACCGGCACCACGCTGCAACAGTTCGTTTCCATCACCGTGCCGCCAACGCTCGGCGCTGGGTTGGTGGCAACCGTTGATGGTCCATTGCCGAACGACTCGCTGACTTACGCGTATGACGAACTGGGCCACAGCGTCGGCACCACAATCAACGGCGTGACGCAGCGTTTCGCATTCGATGCGTTGGGCCGGCTTGCGAGCGAGACGAATCTGCTCGGCACGTTCACTTACGCGTACGACGGCACGTCAGGGCGCATGACGGCCGAGACAAATTCGATTCTCACGACGACGCGCGCTTTCGGTGACAATCTTCACGACCACGAGTTGCAGCGCATCAAACACCAGTTTGGCGCCACGCCGATTTCAGATTTCTTTTACAGTCACGACGCGGTGACCGGTCGCATCACCACGTGGTCGCAGCAATTCGACGCGGCGGCGCCGCAGCTTTTCACCTTCGGCTACGACGGGGAGAACCAACTTGTCTCGGCAACGATCACGAATGGTGGTGTCCTCACCGGAACCTTCGCTTACACCTACGATACCGCCGCGAATCGGTTGATCGAAAAAACTCCTGCGCGGACGAACACCGCAACCCACAACGCGCTCAATCAACTCAACACCGTCGCCGACTCCGCGAGCGCGAACCGCACCAATGAATGGGACGCGCGCGATCGGCTCGTGGCCGTGAACGCGGGAAATCAGCGGACGGAATTTACGTACGACGGCATCAGCCGCCTCGCCGGCATCCGCCAACTCGTGAACGGTGTTGAAACTTCACACCGCCAATTCGTCTGGTCGAACGGAAGCATCGCCGAGGAACGCGACGGCACGGGCGCGTTGACGAAGCGTTACTTCCAGCAGGGGGTGAAGATCGAGAGCGGTCCCAAGGCGGGCACTTACCTTTACACACGCGATCATCTCAACTCGGTTCGCGAGTTGGTGGATGCGAGCGGCAACGTTCGCGCGCGCTACAGCTATGATCCATTTGGACGCCGCACTTTGGTGAGCGGCGATGTCGCGGCGGATTTTGGATTCGCCGGGATGTTCTGGTCGAGCGAGGCGCAACTCTCCATCGCGCGTTATCGCGTTTACGATCCTGAACTCGGTCGCTGGCTTTCGCGAGATCCGCTGCGTAACGCGGAGCTTCGCGAAGGCGCGAACCTCTACTGGTACGCGGCGAACAATCCGGTGAACGTCACCGACCCGTCGGGTCTCTGTTGCGAAAACCAGGTGGTAAATCTGTGGCAGGTTGAATCGGCGTGCGATAGTCAACTCCTCAATGTCCTGAACATCTGTCACACCGGCATGGGGTTCGCGGGAACTCTCTGTATTGACGAACAGATCCGCGCTCGAACCATGTGCATCAATTCAGTTTTGATGGCTCGCGCTGCGATCGATGCCTGTGAAAGGGGGCCCTGCCGCGAAGGTTGCGAATACAACCCGCCGCCATTGCCGCCGCGGATGCCTCGGTTACCTGGCGGTGCCTACGGTTTGCCAGAGTTGGACGCAATCAGCCCGCCTTTCGGGTTTGGACCTCAGGGCTCGGGAGGCTCGTCCAAATGAAATGGCTCGCCGTTCT
>JBKJOZ010000246.1:0-4445 GCA_046595315.1 Limisphaerales bacterium | reverse complement strand
TAAACTTTTGCGCCGACTTGCCGTGCCAACTGAATTTGATCAACGCTCGAATCGACTCCGGCAATTTGTGAAAAGTTTTTGGTTTTCAACCACGATAAAAAACTTCCATGGCCACAGGCTAATTCAGCAATGGACTCGCTCTTGTTGGACGGCAGCCAAGGCAGAACAATGCGGTCATACACGTAACCTTTTTGGTTCGCCATGCGTTCCACGTCCGCCAGGGTTTTCACGCCTCGAGCTTGCGCTTGAAACTTGTAGTAATCGAGGTGGCTCATGAATTGGTTTCGTTTTTCTCCGGAAAGTTACAATTTAAAACCCGCTTCGGTAAAAATTTTCCGAAAACGTTTTTCCCACGTGTGTTCCTCGGAACAGCGTTGCCAAGCGGCTTGTGCGATTTTTAAACATTCCTCCGGACGTTTCTTATAGAAGGAAAATATCTCGATCAATTCTTCGACCGAACGATAGCAGAGGATTTCTTTGCCGATTTCAAAATGGTGGGCTAATTCCCAATTGTAAGTGGTCAGGTAGCACGCGCCTGCGCCGGGGCATTCAAAATCGCGTCCTTTGACGCTGGTCAAAGTCAGGGACGGCGAGGCGATGCCAATGCCCAGATTGAACTGACTGGATCGATAAATTTCCTGTGGGTTGCTGACCCATTCGCTTTGAGGCCAGCCGCTCCCAAATAAATTAATTGGAACACCCGCTGCCACAAGTTGACTGATGATGATCTCGCGCTCGGGTCGGGCTGAGCCGATAAAACTCATTGGGTACCGGTAATCGCACGAAGTGGGCGGGCTCGATTTTTCCGATTGATGAAATCCAGAGGGGCAATAGGTGCAAGCTAATCCGCGCTGGCGATACCATTGAGTCGCCGCCAAGGTGCCGGTGAGATTTAAATCAAATTTCTTCGCCCAATGTTGATAATTATCTTCGCCCTCGGAATAAATGTTGTGATCAAAAAATTGCGTTTTGTCGTCCAGATTCATCCCCCAAACCGGAACCCGCCAACGTTTTCGTAGATGCTCAAAAACCTCATCCGACAGCAGTGAGGATCGCGCATAAAATAAAATGAGATCGGGTGAGAGATTTTTTTCCTTCTCTGAAAACTTTTGAATTTCTGCGGCAACAATTTCGGCGTCGTTTTGCGAAGACGCTTTGTTTTGCAAGCCGGGACGCAAATTCAACACCTCGACATTGGCGATTTTTTTCAGCTCGGGAACCAGGTCGTTTAACTCCCACATGCAATCGGCGATGAAAAGGATTTGGCGCAAGGAGGCGGAAGGCACGATGATTGCCGGTGCGGACGGCGTGGTTTGCGGAGCGGTCGAACTCATCAGCTCGGAGCAGTAAGCGCGGTCCAGTCGGCGAGCTTGGCGTGCCACCCATTTTTCCAAAACTGCACCGCGTAAAAAAATACGGCGCGCCAGTTTTTTGGATGGGTTAAGCATGAGCGGGGACAAGTGGCAAAATGGATTTCACGCAAGTTGTGTTGAGATAAAATTAGTGAAGGGCACGTTTGATTGGCAAGTCATTCATTTCCTGCGAGTGGGCGGCGCTTCCTTTCGGTCTTTTTACGTTTTTCCTGTTGATTTCACCTTTCGAAGCCGACTCTCATAGAACATTGGCAACGTGGAAAAATCCAAGTTAACCAAAAGAAATGAGCGAAAAAAAACTGCCAATCATCGTCGCCTGGATTTCGGATTTTCCGGTAGAATGGCTGCCGGATCTTCCTGCGAATTTGAGCAATTTGCCGAAGCAACATCCCAGAACCTGGCAATTAGTGCTGCTTTCAGAATTTGAAAAAAATTCTTCCATTCGTCTTCACATCATCGTTTTGCGAAAACAAATCGGCGAAAATTTTACCTTCGAAAGAAACGGTGTGGTTTTTCACGTTTTGAAAGTTCCCGGAGGTTTGCGTGCTCCCTCGTTTTTTTGGCTGGATACGGTGTGGATCAAGCGGGCGTTGAAAAAAATTAAACCTGACTTGGTCCACGCATGGGGGACAGAAATGGGCGCGGCTTTGGTGGCGTCGCGACTCCCATATCGCTATGTCGTCACCATTCAAGGGCTTTTAAGCTGGTATAAAGAACTGGTTCCCATGGTGGCTTACGAACGTTTTGCCGCCGCGCTGGAACAGGTCAGCCTGAGGCGGGCAAAAATCGCCACGACGGAATCGAGTTTCGCTGTGCACTATCTTGAGAGAAAATACCCTCGCCTTGTGGTGCATCAGGCGGAACACGCGCCGAACCAGCTATTCCATTCCATCGAACGCCGCCCCCAGTTCAAACCGATTCGTTTTATTTTTGTGGGGACGCTCGATTTTAGAAAAGGAACTGATCTTTTGTTGCGTGCGTTAGACGAATTATCGAGAGACCTCGCCTTCGAACTGGTCACGGTCAGCGGGCCAAATCAAAAATTTCTTGAAACACTCAAACCGACTTTGTCGCCTGAACTCTGGAAGCGAATTATTTTCAAAACACACTTATTGCCCGCACAAGTCGCCGCTGAATTTGCCACTGCGACGATGCTGCTTTTTCCAACCCGCGCCGATACCAGCCCGAATGCGGTGAAGGAAGCCGTGGTGGCAGGAGTGCCGGTGGTTGCGAGTCGCATCGGAGGCATTGTCGATTACGTGCATCCGGGAAAAAATGGACTTCTTTTTGAATCGAATGACCTTGCGGGATTTGTCGCCGCCATTCGCGAAGCCTGTGAACACCCGCGATTCAGTCGTGGTGAAGTCGATCAGGAATTTTTGGGAAAAATGCGTGATTATTTGGCGCCCAAAACAATGGCGAAAAATTTTCTCGAGGCTTATCAGAAAGCGTTGGCGTAAAAGCGGTTTAGCGTGAACTTGTGGGTTTTGAAAACTTACTCGCGTCAAAGAAAAGTCCGCTGACCACCGCGTTGCCGGAAAGCGCGGTGATTCGGAATTTCACTGTGCCTCGAATATCCCAGACAAAGTATTTTCCATTTCGAAATTCGCTGGCTCGCCGCGTATCTAAAACCACGTTTTTCACCCCATCCATCACCTCAATCGTTTCCACACGGGAATTGCTCTCGCCGTCAAAAACATAAAGCGCAACTTGATGAAAATTTCCATCCAGCAAACTCATGCTGATCGTCATGTTGGTGTCACTATGCCACTGAGCCGCTACACCACCGGTTCCATTCGTGAGTTCAAGCGCCTCAGGTTTGTTCGAGTAAATCAGAAAAATGCTTTTGTGACCGCGAGATGAAACCGAGGCGTATGAAGGATAATTCGTGGCGTGTTGAATAATGTGAAATCCTTCCGCGCCATATCTTTTTTTCCACCGGCCGGCTGTGTCACTGTCAATGCCGACAAATTGAGCATGGCTCGAAGGTAACCTAATTTCGCAATTCACCGGCTCCGTGAAAAATTCCGCGCCCCTATCGTCAACGATTTTCGCGACAATGGAATGCGGCCCGGCGAGGGCGTTCGTCCATAGAAACGAATAAGGAAATTGCACGCGCTCACCAATTTTTTTCGTCTCAGCGAAAAACTCGACTCGCTCCACTTTGGCAGAAAAATTTGCGATCTCGGCGCTGATTAAAATATTGGTTGGAATCACCAGTGAGGAATTCTCCAATGGACTCACCAATCTGGAACTTGTCATCCGAACCTGCGCGACGTCTACTTGCCCAACGCCGGTGATCGCCAAGCCTGCAAAAATTTCATCCGGCATCTCAATGGAATCAGCGCTGAACTGCGTCCAATTTGTCCCAGCGCCGGAATAAAATGCGCCAAACGCGTTGCCCTCTCGAACCACGCGAAGCCATTTGAAAGATTCGTTTGTGCGGACGGTGGCGGACAAAGGCTGTTTCAAATCCAAGACGCGTTCAAAAACAATATTGCTGCCAGCGAGAAAAACTCCTGCGCTCGGAGAAATAACATTCGTATTTTGGCGGAACAACAATCCCACTTTGGCAGAGGCGTTTTCCGAAATCCCAAGGCGAGCGCAAATTTGGCCGTTGCCCTTGAATGGCTGAAAAACAAAATAAACTCCGTTGCTTCCCGCTAAATTGCTCAAATGAAAATTTTCGTTTGAAATCGAAAAAGTTCCAGCCGCCCCGTGTAAGTTGCACGATTTGAACTCTGAAAATTCCTTTGCTTCAGCGAAGGCCGGAAAAAGTTTTATAACCGCAAAAATGATGGCCGTAATTTTGAGATGTCTTTTCAACTTCTTCACTTTTGCCTTTTGTGCAGCAGTTTTCCAATTTAATTTCGGCGCATGCCATCATTTGACATTGTTTCAGAAGTGAGCTCGATGGAAATCGAGAACGCGGTCAACCAAGCCAAAAAAGAATTGGCCACGCGTTTTGATTTCAAAGGAAGCAAAGCAGAAATTGTTTTGGATAAAAACGAAATCAAACTTACCGCCAACGATGAATTCAAAATGCGCGCGCTGCACGAAATCGTCATTGGC
>JBKJOZ010000044.1:0-9936 GCA_046595315.1 Limisphaerales bacterium | reverse complement strand
TGTCGAAGTCGCCACGTTGCTGCTACAGACGTGGGGAAATTATTCGCCCGCAATTCGCGACGAAGTTTTGACCACGCTTTTCTCGCGTCGAGAGCGGCTGAAACCGTTGCTGGATGCGGTCGAAGCGGGAACTGTTTCCTCCGGACAAATTAATTCGGCGCGAAAAACCACGCTCTTAAATCAACAAAATCCCGCCCTGCGTGAACAGGCAGCCAAGTTGTTTGGTGGACAAAAAGTGGGTTCGCGCAAAGAAGTTTTGGAGAAATATCAAACTGTTTTGTCTTTGAAAGGCGACAAGGTTCGCGGCCAAAAAGTGTTTGAAAATAGTTGCATGATTTGTCATCGCAGCGGCAACACGGGAAATGAAGTTGGACCGAATTTGGAAACAGTTCGTCAATGGGATGCGGAAAAAATCATGACTAATATTCTCGACCCCAATCGTGAGGTTTCACCAAATTTTGTTTCCTATGAAATTGATTTGAAAGATGGCTCGGCGCTTTCTGGAATCATCACCTCTGAGACCGCCGCCAGCATCAGTTTAAAACGGGCAGATAATGTTCAGGAAAATGTGCTGCGGCAAAATATCCGAAAAATTTCCAGCTCAGGTCTGTCGCTTATGCCGGAAGGTTTGGAGGCGGCGATTCCCCCGCAAGAAATGGCAGATTTAATTGCTTTTCTATTGAGCAAGTGAGGTGGGCCTCGCGATTTCTTTTGCGGCGACGTTTTTGGGGAGGCTGGCCTGATTTTTAGAAAATACCCCGCTCGAAAGAGGCGCGGACGCTACTGTTGAGACTACATTGATTCGCTCCGCGGCACGGCGATAAACTTCTAAAGTGGCTTCTGCCGTTTTTTTCCAATTAAAATATTTGGCGCGCACAAGTCCGGTTTTGCGCAGTTGTTCGCGGAGGTCAGAGTTAATCGCAAGTTCAGACAGAGCATTTTTAATTTCAGAAATATTTTCTGGATCAATAATTTTTGCGGCATTTCCCACCACTTCGCCGAGCGAACCCCGCGTGGATGAAATTACGGGACAGCCGCACGCCATTGCTTCAATCGGAGGCAAACCAAATCCTTCGTAAAGCGAGGGATAAACGAAAGCGTCAGCCGCGCGATAAAGTGTCGGCAATTGTGAATCAGCCACGAATCCAAGCGAATGAACTTCTTTGGCGAATGGAGAATTGCGAATTTGCTCGTGAATGATTTCGGCTCCATGCCAATCGCTCCCGCCGAAAACCAAACGCCAATTGGATTTTGTTTCGGCTTTAAATTGATTAAACGCTTCGATCAAACGTGTGTGGTTTTTGGCGGGATGTTCGAGACGCGCCACGTATAAAAAAAATGGAAAGTTGATTCCATATCGCGTGGCGATTGCATTGGTTGCCTCGCTTTTTGATCCGGGAAAAAATCGCTCGTGATCCAAGCCGTTATGAATCACGGAAATTTTTTCCCGTGCTAATCCAAAAAATCGATCAATGTCGTTCGCTGTATTTTTGCTGATAGCGATGACTTCGTGCTGGCGTTTGGCGAGTTGCTTCACCACGACACGACCGTAAAACATTCGTTTCCAATCGTATTTATTGGCGATTTGAAACGGCGCGAGATCGTGAATTGTCGCCACGAGCGCGCAGGGTTGTGACCATAGCAATCGACGATAGCTCGGAACGTGCAACACCTCGATTCGATGTTGGCGAATGAGCGCCGGAAGATGAATTTGGTGCCATGCGATATTTTTCGTGGCTGGACGAAAGCGTTCCGAGACGGTGACGAGTTTCATCGCGGGTTCTGCGAAGGCAAACAGCGGCAAATCTTCCTCCAAAACGAACAGGGTAAACTGATGGTGGTCTGCGTAAGTGAGCAATTGTTTTACGAGTGCAAATACATATTGGGCAACGCCGGTTTTCCCCCGCTGAATGACTGAAGTGGAAATCCCGATCTTCATAATTCGGGGGAAAGAATGGCGGATTCCAATCGCGCCAAGCGCAAAACATTTTGCACATTTGGCTGCAGGCCCACGAAATGAAGTTTGATTCCGTGGGCAGAGGCGTCGCGTTTTGCGCGCAACATCAAGTTCACGCCAGTGCTGTCGATGAATTGGAGCGATGACAGGTCGATCTGTAGCGGTTCTTTGCGATTGGTTCGCGAGGCGATGTGCGTTTGCGTAATCTGCCAGACTTGGTCGGCATTTGACGCTGTGATTTCACCGCGCCAAAACAAAGCTGGTTTCGAGGGGTAATAACTGTTTTGAAGCAAGACTGGATTTACTACATCAGTGGCTTCAAAAATCTTTCTGGCTTCGAAAATATCTTTCGCGATCACGAAAAATTCCACCAACCGCATCAGCTTCAACGTGCTTTGCACGGCATGGCTCGGAGACAAAAGGACCAGGCGCCGGCCTGTTATGCGCGCTTTTTTCTGGAGGCGAATCAGCAAACCGATGCCAGTGCTATCTATGAAATTCACGGCTGACAGGTCGATTAGACAATGGCGACTGGTCGCAAGTGCTTGTTCGCAAATCAACGAGTCCCGGCGAACCGCTTGGACATCGAGCCGGTCAGGAAGTTGAATCGTTTTCCATGTTTGATTGGCTTTGGCCGTCGGGATTTTTTGTGCGGTTTTTTTAATTCCGCCAGCGAGTTGCATTCGCCACCATTGTCGTGCGATTTCACCACTGAACCACCAAAGACCACTCAAATAACGGCGCAGCAAACGTCGTGGTTCCTGGGCGATGCGAAAAATCCATTCCGTGCCGGTTTTTTGCATCAACTTCGGCGCGCGTTTCATTTTCCCTGCGAGAAAATCAATCGTCGCTCCCACGCCGACGCTCACCGGAACGCCCAGTGATCGGTAATGCATCGAAATCCATTTTTCCTGTTTGGGACAACCGAAGGAGACGAAAAGTAAATCCGGTTTTGCCTCCTGAATTCTTCGTTTGATCTCGTCATGATCCATTTCGAGCAACGATTGAAAAGGCGGTGAATAGCGACCGGCTATGGTCAGTCTCGGATGTTTTTTTTGTAAATTTTCCACAGCCGCCGCTGCCGACTCGGGGCTCGCGCCAAGAAAAAAGACTCGATAATTTTTTTTCTCCGCAATTTGGATTAAGAGGGGGACAAGGTCTGAGCCTGCGACGCGCTCCGGCAATGGATTTCCAAGGAGACGCGATGCCCAAACCAGAGGTGTTCCGTCGCAAAGCACGAGATTCGCATCGAGCAAAATGCGGCGCAATTCGACGTCGTGACGCGCTTGCACCAGAAAATCTACATTGGCGGTTGCGAGATAATGCGGTTCACGCGATTCCACCATTTTTTCAACCGCTTCAATCGTCTGGGCAGTGGTGACGTTGTCGAACGGAATTCCAAGAATCGCGATTGAATGCGAATGACCGACTGCGCTGGGTGAGAATTCCTCAGGCGACTTGGCCGATTCGTTTGGGAAAAACTCTGTGGCGGTTGCGATCATGGTTGAAGAACAGGAATAGCGGGCTGTTTCGCGGTGTGGGTCCGATGAAGTGCGCGCGGTTTTCGCAAAATGATCAGCGCAGAATTCAATTGTTTGAGCAGGGCAGGGAAGGTTTCGAGCAAAGAAACTGCGCCGGGAACTTTTAATTTTTTACGAACGTGCTCTGCGACGAAATATTTAATCTCAAATTTATTTTGGCGGACGGCATTTTCAAAATCGGAGTAGGGAATGCTGTGATGCGAACCGGTATCGCTCGCTTCGCCGGGTGGAAAAATTTTATGGCGGAGCGACTCAAATTCCTCGTTCACCATCGCGATTTGTCCGCCGGGTTTTAAAACCCGGAAACATTCTTTCAAAGTTTGATAATGATCCGGCGTGTGGTGAAAAGAGGCGTTGAAGGTGACGCAATCGACGCTTTCATCGCGGAATGGCAGATTGTTCATGCTCTCCAAAATGCGCTCGAAATAAACTCCGTGAGCCTCGAACAAAATGTCCGAAGTTTTGAGGCCGTAAAAATTGGCTTCGTTCACGTCCAGCGCGACAACATTGCCGCCGCGCTGGGCGAGAAGCCGGCTGCTCCAGCAGGGGCCGGTGCCGATATCTAAAATCCATGAATCGGGTTTTAGATCGAGATGGTTGATGAGAACTTTGAAGTCAGGACCAAAATGGCAAGTGTGCGGCCAAAGTTCGGCGAGCGTTTCGGGAAATTGCGCGATCAACTTGGCGTCAGTGAGACGATCACTGCCGGTGTAGGTCGAATTTTCATATGCAATTTCGCGTTTGACCGCTTCATGATCGAATCCAGTCGCCATGCAAATGATTCCATCTTCGATTTCATAGACGTGTGCCTCAGGGCCGTCGCATGTCAATTTGCCACGGCGAATTTCAGTTTCGTTTTGTTCAAAGGAGGCGACGGTGAGCTGGGCGGAACACCGTGGGCAGTTGAGGACTTCGAGGAGTTTTGTTTTCATATTAATTTAACGAGATGTTTTGTTCGGCCAAATCATTGAACGAAATCACTTTTAAATCTTTGTGACGCGCGAGGTAATCCGCCGTTTCGTGGAGGCAACTGATGAATGGTTCGTCCGGCGTGTTATTGCGAAAATATTCCCACCAGTGCGTCACCAGCACGGTGACTTTTCGGCTCTCGATGCTCTTTTTAATTTCATCCAGCATCGTCCCGTAGGATTTGTGATAGGAAAGGTGACACCCAGGATGCGTGAGCAAAATCGTTTCGCCGACGCGCCAGTGCGGAGTGCGAAATGTTTTTTTCAATGCGTATTGCGGCCACCAGCTCAAAGGCAAACGGCGAAATTCAAACCAGCCGGTCGAAAGCACTCGAAACCGTTTTGAAACCTCCTCGAAACTCGTCCGCGAAAGTTGATCGTTTGGTGCGACAAACGCACGGGGTCGATCAAATCCGGCGTCCATCAAATGCCGCGTGCCTTCATCGAGCCGACTGGCGATGTCCCAGCGATTTTCCTGGGCGAACTCGTAGGTTTTATTGACGAACTCGTGACGGCAACCGTGTTGTAAAATGTGAAATCTGGAATTGCCTTTCAAATATTCAACCAGCTTCGAGTTGCTGCCGAGCGGAAGATTTTTTGGGACGGAGCCGCGTTTGGCCATCAGAAATAATTCAGGTTTTCCTTCGGCCCATGTGGCGTCGGTGGAAACGTTCGGAATCGTCGCAAGGTTGACCGGCAAACCTTTATCGAGAAACGGTCTATAAAGCCGTTCCAGATACTCAATTGGCGTCAACGCGTTAGTATCGTCGTCGCGGAGAATCACATATTTCATCGCTTCTCCTGGATTAAAGTTTCGTAAAGATTTTTGACGGCGCCCGCCAAAATGTTTGTATCAAACTTGGCTTTGACCAAGGCCGAAGCCGTGACGCCCATTCGCTGGGTCATTTCTGGATTTGCCAGAGCTGCGTTTAAAATTTCGTGAAATTTAATTGGATTGTTTAGATCAAAGAGCCAGCCGGTTTCGCCTTCGTTAATCAGGTCTGAAGCTCCGGAAGTGCGACTGGAGATGACCGGCGTTCCTGCCGCCCAGGATTCCAAAATCACAAGTCCGAACGGTTCGGAAATCGATGGCAGCAGGAGAACTTTTGCTTCCTGAAATAAACCGATGAGGCGCGGGTCGCCCGGAGGAAGTCCACCGGTGAGCACGACTTGATTTCCTAATCCGCGTTTCTGGATTTCTCGTTCGATCGATTTTCCGTAAGCCGCGTCGGTGCAGGAGCCAGCCAAAACTAAGATTGCGTCGGGATGTTTAGCGAAAATTTCCGAAGCTTGCTCGATCAACCAGCTTTGATTTTTCACCGTGTCAATGCGCCCGACGGAAAGCAGTAATTGTTTTCCAACAATTTGCGGAAATGCTTCGCGCGCCTTTGCTCGGGACTCTTTCTGATAATCGGCCGCCGGAACTCCGTGGGGCTGAATGATCACTCTTTGTTGCGGATATTTTTTCTGCAACAGGGCGGCCTCAGTTTTGTTGCAAGTGATGATGGCGTCGGCTTCTTGCAGCACTCGCCGCGAACGCAACGGCAATCCAAAAATTTTTCCCCATTCGATTCCGCCTTTGAGCGGTTCGGCCAAATGTTTTTGAGCAGCCGCAGGTAAATCTAAAACGCCGCCGTGGATGGTGACGACCAACGGAATTTTGCGCAAACGCGCCACGCTCAACGCAATTCCGCCGAGACGATTGTGGGTGTGCGTGTGGATGAGTGAAATATTTTTTTCGCTGAGCAGCGACCAAATCGCGTCGAAGGACATTAAATTTCCGCCCATGGCGATGAGCGCTTCTTTTTGTTCGGCGGAAATTCCCCAGACCGGCATGAAGGCATCGAAACGTTTTACGGGGAAACCTGAGTCAGTGAACGGATCGCGTTGCGCAGGCGGATTGATGCGCGGGCAGAACGCGATGGAATTGATGCGATGGTGCTGTAATCCGTCGAAGAGGCGTTTGACTGCGGTTTCAGTGCCGCCCCATTCTGCGGGATTATATTTTCTTAATAAATGTGCTACTTGCATTTGAAATTAGCGGAGCGGCTTGCGCTCTGATTGGGAAAGATTAGAGAGTTACGAGGAGGTTTTACTATCAGGCTGCGGCACGTTTCTGAGTGCGGAAAAGCTCGCGTGCAAGCTTCAGGTCATCCCTCACAAAAAAATTTCCGGCAAAGATATTTTTTGCAAAAAACTCTTCTGAAAAGTTCGTCCCGATGGTTCGTAAATCATCCGAACAAGCAAGGCCGCATCAGTCGCGCCCTGATTGAGAATGAGAAAAACTTCCCTAGAATTCGAGTCGCTTGGAAACCAAAGAAATCATCAAGTTCGGCTTGTTAATCTGTTTGTATTTTGTCGTGCCACCCGTGCTGGGATTCGTAATCCGCGGGCAACGCAACCTTCAACGCATTGCTTTTTTTGCGATGTGTTTCATGACAATTTCTGGGATTTTTTCGAATGCGGAATGGGGATTCACCATCGGTTTTGTGCGGGAGTATCGTGGCCACGCCCGTGGTTTTCATTTCTATTTTAACGAGGTTTTTGCGCTGGCGCTAATTTTCGCGGCTGCGCTGGAGCCGAAATCCAAATTCAAACTTTTCCCGCCAGGACTGTGGCTTTACCTCCTGTATTGCGCTTTGAGCATCCTCTCGATTTTCAACGCACCATCCATTCCATACGTGGCAATGGCAGCATTTAAGGCACTCAAAGCAACCTTGATATTTATTGCCGCTTACAATTTTGTGCGAGGCGAGAAGGACATTCAATTCTTCCTGAAGACGATGTGCGTGACGATTCTTTGGGAATTTATTGTCGTGGTAAAAATGAAATATTTGGATGGTCGCCACCAAATCATGGGAACGTTTGAACATCAAAACGCGCTGGCGATGTATGTGAATTTGATCTCAATGGTGTTTCTGTCCGCAGGAGCCAGTGCCAAGGGGAAATGGGCTAATTTCTACCTGTTTGGATTTCTTTGTTCGGCAGTGATTGTCGTGTTCACCTTGTCGCGAGCGGGTTTGGTGATTTTCGGTTTAGGTACGGTGTCAGTTCTCGCTTTGAGTTTGCTCGATAAATTTACTCCGCGCCGTGTGATTGCCGTCGGCGTGGTGGGAGCTTGCGGTTTAATTGGGTTGATTATGACGGCGGATTCTTTAGTTGAACGGTTTAACGATCCCTACACTTACGACAGTAAAATGACGCGAATCATGCTGAAGGCTGCATCGCAGAAAATGTTTGCCGATTATCCAATCGGAGTCGGTTGGAACAATTACGGTGTGATGATCAACCATCCGTTCCGTTATGGCGATAATATTGACCAATATTTTCGGCTCAACGGTTATCGCATGGATAAAGATGCGCCGAAAGGTATCGAGGAAAGCCTCTACTTTTTGCTGCTGGCAGAAACGGGTTTCCAAGGATTGGGTTGTTACATCGCGTTGATCATTTTATTTTTGGTGTGGAATCTTCGCGCCGCATGGCATTTTCGGACGCAATTTCTTGGTGCAGTCAGCATTGGGATCGCAGTCGGTTGTGGCATTAATTATTTGCAGAGCTTCGTGGAACGGGTGTTGACCCAACCACGCAATTTCATGCTTTGGCTCATCCTTTTGGCACTCACCGCAAAAATTGAAATATGGCGACGTCAATCGGTTCGGCAAAAACGCGTGGAAAAAATTAGGGCGGGCAGATCCTCCGACCAGCCGTTAGCGCCGACCATTCGTATTGCTGTAGGGGTCAAAGATTGATTCGGCACCTGCTAAAAAATTCCCGCCTTTGGAGTTCTCAACATCGCTGGATCTTTGGAGGAAATTTTTTTGCCCTTTTGATCTGCTAACTTTTCTTTCCGAAGTTCCGCTTCAGCTCGAAGCCAATGATCTTGTTCCTTGCCTTCGAGTTCCCCTTCTTTCTTCCAAATTTCAAAAGCGCGTTTGGCAATTTCTTCATATGTAATAGTCATGACCAAACGTGCCGTCACCGAGGAAAATTGTCGTCCTGAAACATCCCTGATTTCGTAATCAGATTACTTGATTAGGAAGGCTGGGAAAAAGGGCGGGGGTCAGCTAAAAAAAACGCCGAAGGTTTTAACCTTCGGCGTATGTTTGAATCAATCGAATCAGAACGCGAGTCTCAGGCCTGAGCGAAGCAGCGCGTAATCCGGTCCTTTATCTGTGAAGACATGGCGTCCGTCCAAAAAGAATCCCGTATGGGAATTCAAGCGAACTTCCAACCCTGCCCCGACGTGGGCCGTCCAAGTGTCGCTGCCTTCAAATTGGCGACCACCGCCGCCGAACGCGTAGGGAGCAAGATGTGCCACGTCAATTGGCAAACGGAAGATGACGCTGGCATTGGCCGCATCAACCAAGCCTCCATCGTTATCCAGCCCGAAAGCATCCGCCCCAATTCCGAAACACTTCGTGAAAAAATAATTCACGCCGACGCCCGCTCCCCATTTCCCGTGGCGCATGCTTGTGTCAAAAGTATCGTTGAATTTCCGCTTGCCCTTGGCGTAGGCGGCAAACAGGTCAACGGTAAATTCGTGATCGGGATAAAGGGCAACTTTATCCGCATCGCGGTCGTAGCGAAAGCGGTCGTTCCAATGAGGTGCCCCGGCTGGTTCTTCGACGATCGTGGCGCCGGGTGCAGTCTCAACGACTGTTGTATGAGGCGTCACTTCAACGGTTGATCCCGGCGCCGCTTCAATGACTGTTCTGCCTTGCGGAATTTGGACCGTGGTCGATCCCGGGCTGGTTGTGATAACCGGTTCTGCCGCGTTGACTCCCGCAGTCACTATCACCGCAGAAGCACCAAGCACTAACATGTTTTTAATTTTCATATTTTAATCCTTTTGTTTTTTTTGTCCGTACTCCCGCAGGCCACGAGAGTGTTGTGATTTACGGAAACTTAACTCCTGTGTGCTGACAATCAGGAGTCCGCCTTTTTTTTATTCAGGTTTTTCCTCACTCCGACTTTTTCAGACCTTAGAATCGCTCCTCATCCGTTTGCTGCGAGGCTCACTTTCAATTTGGTCTGCCACCGGGCGCGATTGCCCTGTATCACCTCCGTGAATTTCTCCCCGCCATCCCCCCGTTTCATGTCCCTGCGTCTCAATAAATTTTTTAAAACGTTTCAAATCGCCTTCCACGCGGCTCGACACCAAGCCGAGCGCGTCCCCGACTTTTTCCAGCGCGCCGTCCGGTTCATAATTTAGCGTCAGCGTGATACGCGTCATATTCGTTCCGATCGGCTCAAAATTTACCATGCCGGAGTTTTTCGCGCCGCTCGTGCTCTGCCAGGCGATTCGTTGATCAGGAATCTGCTCCGTAATTTCCGCATCCCATTCCTTCGTCTTGCCGCCAATCTCCACTTTCCAGTGTAACTTTTGCTCGCCGAGTTGCTGAACCTCCTCGACCCCTTCCATAAATTGCGGAAATTCTTCAAATTGCGTCCACTGATTGTAAACCGTTGT
>JBKJOZ010000354.1:0-5809 GCA_046595315.1 Limisphaerales bacterium | reverse complement strand
GGATGACGAAGTGCACGAATTACTGACGCGTTCCCAGTCGCAACTCGTGTCGGCCACGACGATCCCGACGTGGCCCTCAATGTTTTGAAAAAAAGGAGAATTGTTGATGCCAGCTTGTCTTGATGTAACTACCGATCTTTTGCGCGAGTCGGCTTTTCCCATCACGGGCGCGCAGCAGGATTATGATCCTCTACTCAAAATGATCGGCGAGGCCCACTTTGTTTTGCTGGGTGAATCGACGCATGGGACGCATGAATTTTACAAAGCGCGCGCCGAAATTACGAAACGGTTGGTTCGTGAAAAAGGTTTCAACGCCGTCGCGGTCGAAGCGGATTGGCCGGATGCTTACCGCGTAAATCGTTTTGTGCGCGGCAGCGACGGCGATGCCGACAGCGAAGAAGCGCTCGGCGGTTTTAAACGTTTCCCCACCTGGATGTGGCGCAACGCCGATGTGCTGGATTTTGTGGGTTGGTTGCGCGGTCATAACGACCGAATCTCTGACGCGAAAAACAAAACCGGTTTTTACGGGCTTGATCTCTACAGCCTTCATACTTCCATCCGCTCCGTGTTGGATTACTTAAAAAAAACAGATCCCGAAGAGGCTAAACGCGCCCGGGCGCGCTATTCGTGTTTTGAACATTTCGGCAAAGACGCTCACGCCTACGCGCACGCTGCCAATTCCAGTTTCGGCGAATCCTGCGAGGAAGAAGTCATTTCGCAATTAGTGGAACTGCGTCGGCGGGCTGGGAATTACACGAAACGCGACGGAGCGGCCGCAGCTGACGAATATTTTTTCGCCGAACAAAACGCGCGTTTGGTGAAAAATGCCGAGCAATATTATCGGTCACTTTTCCAAGGCCGCAGCTCCACCTGGAACATGCGCGATGAACACATGGCCGAAACGCTCGAGGCATTGGGGCGCTATCTTCAAGAACAAACCCAAAAATCCAAGATCGTCGTCTGGGCGCATAATTCGCATTTGGGCGACGCACGGGCGACGCAACTGAGTCAACGCGGAGAACTAAATCTTGGCCAGCTCACTCGGCAAAAATATGGGCGCGACGTGGTTTTAGTAGGTTTGACCACTTACTCCGGATCGGTCACTGCGTCTTCGGAATGGGACGAACCGCCGGAACGCAAACGAATCAATTGCGCATTGCCGGAAAGTTACGAAGCGCTCTTCCACGAAGTTGGGATTAATAAATTTTTCCTGAATCTGCGCGACGACGCGGCGTTGAAAAATCATTTGCACGAAGCTCGTTTAGAGCGGGCGATTGGAGTGATTTATCTCCCAGATACAGAGCGCACCAGCCATTATTTTGAAGCGCGTCTCTCGGATCAATTTGACGCGATTTTTCATTTTGACGAAACGCGCGCCGTTGAACCGCTGGAACGCACCGCCACTTGGGCCACGGGCGAATTACCCGAAACATTTCCAACAAGTCTCTAAAAAATTATGAATACTCAAGAAATTCGCAGCGAAGATTGGCGGGAGTTTTGTGAAAAATTTACTGAGGCCAGCCGCGGTTCGCTTCTCACCATCGAGCAAATCGACTCGGACGGCATTCGCAGTGATGTCGTGCGCGATCTGCCGTTGGACAAAATGACGTTCGATACGACGGACGCTTGCAACGACATGATTAGCATCAGCCTTGGCAGCAAGCCTGACCAAAGAAAACTAAACCATTTCGCCGTTGATCCGATTTACGTGCGCATCAGAAACGAAGGCGGTAAAAAAGTTCTGCAAATTGGCGCTGAAAATGGAGTGACCTTTGTGACGTTTCACTCGGGAAGTTTTCCACAGCTCACTTTGAGCGAGGATCGGCGTTACGCCATTCCCTCCTGATCGATATGAAAACTTTTCTTGAGCAAACTTTCGAAGTGACGATTCCCGCGGGACAAGTTGTGTTGGAGGGCAATCTTGATATTCCGGAAAACGCTCAAGGAATTATTTTGTTCGCGCACGGCAGCGGCAGCAGTCGGCAAAGTCCGCGCAATCGTTTCGTCGCGAATATTTTGCGCGAAGGCGGCTTGGCCACATTGCTCATGGATTTGCTCTCGGAAGATGAAGAAGCGATTGATCTGCAAACGACCCGATTGCGTTTTGACATTGCCTTTCTCGCCGAACGTTTGTTGCACGCAATGAATTGGATTGAAGAAAATCCGAGCACGCGTGAATTGAAAATCGGTTGTTTTGGTTCCAGCACCGGGGCAGGGGCAGCATTGGTTGCCGCAGCCTATTGTCCGGAAAGTATCGGAGCCGTGGTATCGCGGGGAGGTCGTCCTGATCTCGCCGGTTCAGCGTTGGAAAAAGTCCTTGCGCCCACCCTGTTAATCGTTGGCGGAAATGATGGTTCGGTGATTGAACTGAATAAACAGGCGATGCAACAAATGTCCGCCGAAACGAAATTGGAAATCGTGCCGCGCGCCACGCATTTGTTTGAAGAACCAGGTGCGCTGGAAGAAGTTTCGCGGCTGGCCACGCACTGGTTTCAGACCCATCTAAATGTCAGCCACGGATAGCGGAATGATTTTGGAAGAGCTGTAAGCCGATTTTTGTCTGCGCTCTTGCGAGCGGAGAGAATCATTTGTCTGAGCAGCCATACCCGAAACTGATTCGCTTTCGCGAAAACGGAGCGGGCCGCTCCTCAGTTTCCTATTTGGCCTTGCACCCGATGGGGTTTTCCGTGCCGCCTTGCTTACGCTTGGCGCGGTGGTCTCTTACACCACCTTTTCACCCTTACCCCGCTTGCGCGGGGCGGTCTAATTTTCTGTGGCACTGTCCGTCAAAACGTTTTTGCGTCTCGCCCGCGTGTATCTAATCGCCGAAACGAAAAGTTACGCGGCATCGTGCCCTGCGGAGTTCGGACTTTCCTCCTCCAGCTTGCGCCGAAAGCGATTCTCCGCTCTTCCAAAATCAACTGGAAACTAACGTTTTCCCCGCGTTGTGCAAGGTTGCCGTGTTGCGTCGGGCTCCACCTTGAGGGTCCGAGTTTCGAATATTTAAAAGATATCACTGCTGGGCGGAACTATTCATTGCAGTTGGCTTAGACATGCGGTTGACTCCGACGCGCCGCAGCCTCCCCTAACAAACGCATTTTGCCGATTCAGCTATTACAATGAAGATGATCAAGAGTTTTGCCCTCGCGGCACTAATGAGTATGGGGTGGATTGCGGGCGCGACAGAGAGTTCGCCTCCGTGGGGACCGGTTAGTTTCAAGTTCACCTCATCCCAGCAGGCGCTTTTTGAAGAAGTCATCAGCGCTAAGACCAATGGGTTTGCAATGATGGTCATCGATGCGGGTGGCGGATTCTTTATCACGAATATTATTCCCGGCACCATTACCAAAAACTACAAATCCACGGTCTCGAATTCGGTGGTAAATAACGCGCTCCTTCTGGGCGCACTTCAGAATTCGTTTCAGACAAACTTCCCGGCGGGAGCGCAATTATCCGGCAATTTTTCCGGCTTGTATGTTACCGATGCGACGGGAACGAATGTCCTGTTGGATGTCTCGACGGTTTTTCGCTTCCACCACAAGGAGTTTTTGACCTCCGAGTTGCTCAAGGAAACGGTCTTGTGGGATGCGGGAAGGTACCACACGAATAACATCGGTAGTCTCGTTTATTCTGTGGACGATGAGCTGGTCTATGACGATACGGACGTGGTAACTGGTGATAAAACCCACACGCACTTTACGCTCCGAGGTATTACGCGGGTTCAATTGATCCTGACCGCATCCCATCGGAGCCTCAGCCTACAGTTTAGCGGTGCCGGCAGTGGAACTATCCGCGATCAACGAAGGCTTTTCAGAGGGACAGTCACAGGTAAAGGGCGGAACTAATCCGCTACGACCATATCCATGTCGCGAGTGTAGTAAAGAATCCGCCCGCAGTTCGGACAGGTGACAATTTCTTCTTCGCGTTTGCAGGAGAGGACGATTTGCGTCGGAAATTTCATGTGGCAACCGCCGCAGACGCCGTGTTGAATTCCGACCACGACATTCTCGCCTTTATTTTTCAAAAGACGTTCGTAACGGGAATAGGCGCTTTCTTCCACTGCCGAGGCGAGTTCCTCGCGATTGGCGGTTAGTTCCAAAAACTCTTTCTTCAAATTTTCTTCGCGCCCGTTCAAATCGGCGATTTGGCCATCGAGGTGTTTCTTGGCTTCTTGGGCGACCTGAGTCGCGGCGACCACATCCTTTTGCGCGGCTTCGGCCTGTTCCATCAATTCAATTTCTTTGTCTTCGATTTTGGTGATGTTGGCTTTGCACGTTTCAATTTCGTGACCGATGGCTTTAAATTCTTCGTTCTTCTTTGTCTCAAATTGTTGGATGGAATACTTGGCAATTTTCGACTTTTGCGCTTCGACTTCGAGTTCGAGATCTTTGCGTTGCGATTCGATTTGCTTCCCACGCAGCTTGGCGGCGTCGAGGCTGGATTGGGTGCTGGCGGCGCGTCCCTGGAGTTGCTGGCGCTCCGGCTCGATGCGAGCCAATTCATTTTTTACCCGGGCAAGTTTGCGGTCGCGATCCTGGAGAATGAGAAGTTTTTCGATGGATTCGAGCATGGGGGAAATGATTATTTAATTCGGGAAAGACGTTATCGCTCGAAATATGCCAAGTCAATGCGCCGCTGCTGGCGTGAAAGAACTTTTGACTGTCAGCGAAAAATCGGAAGAATCCGCCCATGAAACCAATTTTATTTTTGAGTCTTGCCGCAATGCTTTGTTGTTCGTGCGGGAAAAAAACGGAGAACGCGGGTGACACCACTGCCCCAAATGGCACGGCTCCGGCGGCCAAGGGAAAATTCACGGTCGGCTTTTCACAAATTGGCGCGGAAAGCGGTTGGCGCACCGCGGAAACTGAATCCATTCGCGGTGAAGCGGCCCGTCGCGGAGTCGATCTTCGTTTTTCAGATGCCCAACAAAAGCAGGAAAACCAGATCGCCGCGTTGCGCACGTTTGTTGCTCAAGGAGTCAGCGCTATCATTCTCGCGCCGAAATCCGAAACCGGTTGGGAGTCAGTCTTGCGCGAAATCAAACAAGCGAAGATTCCGGTCATCCTCGTGGATCGTGGCGTGAAAGTGGACGACGATTCACTTTACACGACGATGATTGCTTCGGATTTCATTGTTGAAGGTCGCATGGCTGGAGAATGGCTCGCCAAAAAACTGAATCAAAAAGGTAATATTGTTGAACTACAGGGAACTCCCGGCGCTTCAGCTGCCATTGATCGTAAAAAAGGTTTTGAAGAAGCGATTAAGCCCTACCCGACGATGAAAGTTATCAAATCGCAAACCGGCGATTTCACTCGTTCGAAAGGCAAGGAAGTTATGGAAGCATTTTTGAAAGCGGATGGGAAAAATATCAACGCGGTTTACGCGCACAACGACGACATGGCGCTCGGTGCGATTCAAGCTATTGAAGAAGCCGGCCTGAAATCTGGAACAGATATTATTGTCGTTTCCATTGACGGCGTGAAATCGGCTTTTGAAGCCATTGTCGGCGGAAAGCTCAATTGCACAATCGAATGCAACCCGCTCCTCGGACCTGCCGTTTTTGAAACGCTCGATGCGATCCGTGCGGGCGACAAAGTTGAAAAGAAAATCGTGATGAAGGACGAACTTTACGATGAAACCAACGCGAAGCAGGCTTTGCCGACGCGCCAATACTAATGTCCACCGCCGTGCCCGCAGGCCTTCTGCAACTTCGCGGAATCAGCAAAGGCTTTCCGGGCGTTAAAGCACTTTCCGAAGTGGAGTTCACCGTGCGTCGCGGAGAAATCCACGCGCTCATGGGCGAAAACGG
>JBKJOZ010000194.1:0-14719 GCA_046595315.1 Limisphaerales bacterium | reverse complement strand
CCAACTTCGCTCGGTGGTTGATTATGCAAGATTTGATTTCCAAAGCGGCGACGTTGCTTGAGGCGTTGCCTTACGTTCAAAAATTTAGCGGCGAAACGTTCGTCGTGAAATATGGCGGCAGTTTTATGGATTCTCCGGATGCGGCAATTCGTAACGGCGTGGCGCGCGATATTGTTTTTCTAGAAGCGGTGGAAATTAATCCGGTCGTCGTTCACGGCGGCGGCAAAGCAATCACTCGCGCCATGGAAAAAGCCGGGCTGAAAGCAAATTTTATTCAAGGCCAACGCGTCACCGACGAAGCGACGGTGAAAATCGTGGACGACGTTCTCTCCCGCGAAATTAATCCGGAAGTCGTGGCGACCATCAATTCGATGGGCGGCGCGGCGAAAGGATTTGCGGGACCGGATATTTTTAAATGCAAAAAGATTTTTGTAAAAAGTCCAGACGGAGAACAACTCGATATCGGTTATGTCGGCGAAGTCGTTGAAGTGAATATCGCGCCGTTGTTGGAATGCATTGCCAAAGGAATTACGCCGGTGATCAGCCCGACCGCGCGCGGCGAAGATGGTAAAATTTACAACTGCAATGCGGACGTGGCTGCCGCGCAGATTGCGATTGCGTTGAGAGCCAAACGGCTGGTTTTTATGAGTGACGTTCCTGGTTTGATGCGCGACCCGAAAGATCCTTCAACGGTAATTTCGCATTTGCAAATCAGTGAAGTGAACGATTTAAAAAAAGCCGGCGTGATCGACAAGGGAATGATTCCCAAAGTGGACAGCGCGGTCGCCGCGATTACTTCGGGCGTCGAAAAAGTTTCGTTTGTGGACGGTCGAGTTCAACATTCCGTGCTTCTGGAAATTTTTACTGACGCAGGAGTCGGCACCGAAATTGTGATTTAAATGAAAGACATTGTTCCACCACCGCCCGCCATCGTTCGCAACGACGTTGCTGCCATCAAGGGGTTGTTCGACAAAAATGTTGTTCCAAGCTACGCCCGATTTGAAATCGTTTTGAGTCATGGCGCGGGAAGTTGGGTTTGGGACAGCACGGGCAAAGGTTATTTAGATTTTGGCGGTGGCATTGCGGTGTCGTCGCTTGGACACGCGCACCCCGCCATCACCGAAGCGCTCGTCGAGCAATCGAAAAAACTGGTTCACACCTCCAATCTTTATTTTCACGAAGCGCAAGGACGTCTCGCGGAAAAGCTCGTGAACTCCATTGGGCCGGGAAAAATTTTCTTCTCCAACAGCGGCGGTGAAGCGAACGAAGGATTGTTCAAGCTTGCGCGAAAATTTGGTCATGACGAAGGACGTTTTGAAATTCTCACCGCGCAAAATTCCTTTCATGGCCGCACGTTGGCTGGAATTTCTGCGACAGGTCAGGAGAAAGTTAAAAAAGGTTTTGAGCCGATGGTTCCCGGGTTTCGCCATGTTCCGTTCAACGATTTGGACGCGATGCGGAATGCGATTTCTCCGGCGACCGTTGCCATCATGATCGAGGGCGTTCAGGGCGAAGGTGGAATCACGGCGGCGACTTCCGAGTATCTGCTCGGTTTGCGGAAATTGTGTGACGAAAAAAAACTTTTGCTACTCATGGACAGTGTGCAGTGCGGCCATTTTCGGACGGGTCGATGCCAAAGTTACCAGCGGATTCTAGAAGAGATCCCGGGCGCAGAATTATTTTTGCCGGACGGCATTGCGATGGCCAAATCACTGGGCGCAGGATTTCCGATTGGCGCATTTTGGGTGCGCCAACCGTTCGCCGATTTGTTGAGCGCCGGTTCGCACGGCTCAACGTATGGAGGCGGCCCGCTCGCCTGCGCCGTGGCACTGAAAGTTTTTGAAATTATCGAGAGCGAAAGCCTGGGACAGAACGCGCGCGTTGTGGGTGAATTTCTGAAAACTGAAATTTTGAAACTATCGCAAAAATATCCGACTGTGATCAAAACGGCGCGCGGTCTTGGTTTGATGATCGGCCTGGAACTCGCGCAAAACATCTCAGCATTTTCGGCAAATGAAAAATCTCACGCGATTCAGTTCGTCAATCGTTTGCACGAGGCCGGTATGCTGGCCATTCCATCTGGCACGCACGTCATTCGACTTTTGCCGCCGCTCAATTTGCGTGGCGATGAAGCGGAGCAGGGGATAAAAATAATTGAATCCATCGCCCAAAAACTCGTTCAATAATTTATGAAGCATCTGTTGAGCTTGGAAAAATTGGCGCGTGCGGACATGGAGACGATTCTCCAAAACTCGAGCGTGCTGAAAAAGGAACGGGGCGTTAGTCAGCACAAAACGCTTGCGGGACAGAGCTGGGCGCTCATGTTTTCCAAATCGTCCACGAGGACCCGCGTTTCGTTTGAAGTGGGAGTTCACGAGCTGGGCGGACGCCCCATGTTTCTCTCGGCAAACGATATTCAATTGGGTCGAGGTGAACCGATCAAAGACACCGCGCGCGTTCTCGGTCGTATGGTTCACGGCGCAATTATCCGAACGTTTGCCCAAAGTGATGTCGATGAGTTTGCTAAATTTTCAAAAATTCCGACGATCAATGCACTCACTGATGACGAACATCCGTGTCAGGTGCTCACGGATATTTTTACATTTCAGGAAAAGCGCGGCCCCATCCAAGGCAAGGTGGTGACGTTTGTTGGCGATGGCGCGTGCAACATGCCCGTGTCGTGGATTTTCGCGGCGGCAAAACTCGGATTTGAATTGCGCATCGCTGCGCCGAAAAATTTCCAGCCTGCGCCTGAAATTTTAAAACGTGCCGGTGGTAAAATTATTGTCACCGACGACTTGAAAGCGGCTGCGGAAAATGCGGATGTGCTCTACACCGACGTGTGGGTTTCAATGGGCAAAGAAGCAGAATCGGCAGAACGTATTCGTGAATTAACGGGTTACCAGATCAATTCAGCGCTTTTGAAAATCGCCAAAAAAGAGGCGCTCGTCATGCATTGCCTCCCGGCTTATCGCGGGAAAGAAATTGATGAAGAAACTTTTGAAGCGCACGCCGCTACGATTTTTGATGAAGCGGAAAATCGCCTGCATGTCCAAAAATCGATTCTCAGTTGGATTGTGAGTTAACACGCGCGAAGCCCGACGAATATCCGCCTTCGCGAATTGGTCAAACGGTGGCGTGAAGCCGCAAATACTTCACCGCGACTTTCATATCCTTCGGCCACGGAGCTTCGATAGAAATTTGATTTCCTGTGACTGGATGCGACAAAACCAATTTTTCGGCGTGCAAGGCCAGGGTAGATATGAGCGGTCGCTCCACCTTCTTTGGCTTCAAATGAAAATCACGTTTCAGGGATGAAAGCAGAAGTTGCGGCCCGCCGTAAGTGCTGTCGCCAAGGACGGGCAAACCCAGATATTGAAGATGCACTCGAATTTGATGCGTGCGGCTGGTCAGCGGACGACATTCCAAGAGCGAAAAACCTTTGAAGCGTTCGCGGACGGTGAATTCGGTGCGTGCTCGTTTTCCATTTTTTTCGTCCACGCGCATGACGCCGAGTTTCAACAGGTGAGGCGCAATCTTCGCTTCAATTTCAAATGTATCCTGCTGCATGGAACCGCGCACGAGTGCCGTGTAAGTCTTCAACGGCTTCTCGGCACCGAACTGATTGGCAAGCGCGATAAGAACTGGCTTGGTTTTGGCCAGGAGAATAATTCCGGTCGTCTCGAAATCGAGCCGATGCGCGTTCATTAAATACGTCAGGCCGGGACGATGTTTCACCCAGGTTGCGACGCGTTCGATATCGCGGTACAACAACTTCATTAAGTTCGGGAGATTTGGATCGTAACGATCCGGAGAAGTGCGCAGTAAAGCCGGTTTGTTCAACGCGAGCAAATGCTCGTCCTCGAACAGAATTGGAACCTCCCAAAACTCGCGAGTCTCGGGAGAAGATAGTTTGATGACGTCGCTCACAATGCTAGCGAACGTCCGTTAGTTGATTAGGATTTGCCACCGGAAGTTTTGGTGGGTGTTACCAGCTTCATTTCTTGCGGCAATTTCTGAAACCATTCGGCGAAAGCGGCAGACATGCGTTGCTCGCGCTGGCGATCCAAAAACTCTGGCAACTCGCTTTTCAAACGCGCTTCATCGACGGGCAATTTACCCTTCAAATGCAAAACTAATCCGCCGTCGCTGGTCGCGACGAAGCCGCTGGCTTTGCCGGGCGCAAGAGTCGTGGCGACATTTTGCAGGATGTCGAGGTTGGCGCGTTCGCCGAGCTGCGGCAATTCGCGTGTAGCCATGCTGAAAGGCGGAAGAGTGACGGTTTTCACCTTGGCCTGAGCCGCAATTTCGGAAAACGAGTTACCTTGGGCGATGCTATTGGTCAGTGTTTTTTCGAAAGTGAGGCCAGCTTGGCGCGCCAACTTCAAAGATTGTTCAGTGCGATAATCTTGAGTGACTTCGTCTTTTACTTTCTCCAGCGATTGAATTTGGCTCGGATAGCGTTGGTTGAAACCGATTACATAAATTCCGTCCTCGGCAACAATCGGCGAAGAATTGAAGAGGAGTTCGCCGGCGGCGTCATCTGGGTCATTGGCTCTGAGGTTGAACGCAGCACCGACGAACGCGATGGGCACCTTCAGTTGCTTGCTGCCATCACGTTGGCTGAAAGGAGGTGTAGTTTTTACATCCAGCCCTTTTGCTTGGGCGAGTTTTTGCAGGTCATCAGCTTTCAGCGGATTTTTTTCATCATGATTTTTAAAAAGTTCAGTGAGAAATTCGCTCGCCTTTTTACGAGCGGTAATCGAAGCGATCGCTTCACGTTCATCTGCTTTGATTTTGTTTTTAGCCGCTTCCATCGAAAGCGGTTTCCCGTCGGCATCTTTAAAAGTATTCGTGCCGCGCTGGAGATAAACCGCTTCCAATCGCTGGGAGAGATTGGTGATTTTGCCGAGTTCCTTGTCGGCTTCGGCCAGGAAATTGGTTAATTCCCATTTGACGTAATTCACCTGAACGCGTTCCGGTAAACGGTATTCGGACATGTTGTTCGTGTAGAATTGGCCAAGCGCGGCAGGCGTTACGGAAACTTGATTCAGATAGTTCGACGCGGAAAAATAAACAGCTTCTGTGGAGAACGGCTCGTTTATTTTGCGGTAAAATGATTCCGCTTCCTGTGGCGTAATGAGTTTTCCACTCAAGCCGACGACCGTAATCAATTGTTGCTGGCCGACCTGGTGACGCGCGAAGCGATAAAAATCGTCCGCAGTGAGGCGATGGGGCGTCAGCTCGTTTTTGATGAAAGCTTGGTAACGTTCCATCGGAAAAGTTTGATCGTTTGGACTCCGGAAAATTTCGGAAATCCATTTGGCGGCGGCCTCAGTTGTGGGTTGGATTTTAAGTTCCTTGAGTTTTTCAACGAGCACGATGCGGTTGTAAGTCTCACGCTCAATTTCAAAACCGGTTTGCTGCATTTCTTCCGGGCGAGGCCATTTTCCGAAGCGCAGGAAATAGAACACTTCAATTTCGTTGTAAGCGTCCCGGTATTGATCCTGGGTGATTGGGCGATTTTTGAGCGAGCCGAAATTATGACTGGTTTCACCTTCCAAAAGGCCGCGGCTATTTGGCGAAAAATAAACCACGAAGCTAATGATTATCGCCAGAATGATAATTACCCAGAGCCATTGTTGGTGACGTCGAATCGTTCCGATCATATAAGAATTTTTGTAATTAGGAGGGCGCAAACTACTCGTCCGTACGCGCGGCGGTCAAACGCAAAATGCTCTTCGAAAGTTGCTGAATGAAGAAAAACCGCGGCCGAACTCGAAAACCAACTTTACAACGCGCATCCGCTTTGCAACGCTCCGCCAAACGAATTATGAAAAAATTTCTTTTGCTTCTATTGACTCCTTTGCTTTTCACAGGGTGCAGTACGATCACCAATCTGACCCCGAGCCAGCAACCGCGCAATGCGACTGGACTTTACCCTGTGGAAGTAGCGTGGGATTCACGCCAGCAGAGTATTCGTCCAGACTCGATCAAACCCTCTGTGATGGTCGGACTCGAAAATTATCCAATGCGCAAAACGCCTTTGATGAAAAATCGTTGGGAAACGCTTGTGCCTATTCCCGCTGGAAAAAATATCATCAACTACCGCTTTAAGTTTGATTACGATTATAATGCTATTCCTCAACCTCGGCCTGACAGCAGACTTTCCCCCGAACACAAACTGCAAATTCTGGATGCACCGCAAGGGAAGTAACCAGGCCTGAATTTGCGTGGCTTAAATAGCAGCCGTGTAAATTCTGGCAAAATCCTCTGCCGTAATCTTTCGGGGGTTGAACCGCGCGGTCCATTGTTCAGCTGCATCTTCGGCCAGCGTGGGAATTTTTGATTTCACCACTCCGCACGAGCCGAGCAAACACGGCATCTTTGCCATTTCCAAAATGGATTCCAGCCAGGTGATCAAGTTGAGGTAAGCCTCGTGGTTTTCAGTAGCCGACGAAATTCCCGCCAAAATTGCTAACTCCGCATAGCTTTTTTGTGCTTCTACCTGTTCGCCGTTGAAGCGGACGATATGCGGCAACATCATTCCAACCGCCTGCCCATGAACGATTCCATAATGCGCGGTTAAAGGATTCGCAGCCGAATGCGCCGCGCCCAACATGGAGTTTTCAATCGCAGTTCCGGCGAAAGCCGCCCCAAGCAACATTTGCCCGCGAGCGCCGAGATCATTTGGATTTTCCAAGACTTTTGCAAAACTGGTCGCGGACAAACGGAAAGATTCTCGAGAATACATGAGCGAAAGCGGACTCCGCTTTGTGGTCACCGCGGTTTCGATCGCGTGTGCGATGGCATCGATACCGGTGCAGGCTGTGACGCGCGTTGGTTGGGAAAGTGTGAGTGTCGGATCCAGAATGGCCACGCGCGCGGCCGCTTTGGGATCAAGACATGCCATTTTCTGATGCGTGATTTCATCCGCGATTAACGCCGCGCTCTGACATTCGCTGCCCGTTCCCGCCGTGGTGGGAATCGCAATGAGCGGCAACATCGGTTTCGTCGCCTTGCCCACGCCCCAATAATCTTTCATCTCACCGCCGTTCGTCAGGAGGAAATTACAGCCCTTCGCGGTGTCCATCGAACTGCCGCCCCCCAAGCCGACGAATGCGTCAATTTGATTTTGCTGGGCGACTTCGAGACAGTGATCCACGCCACGAGTGGTCGGATTTTCTCGAACCTGATCGAAGATAAAAACTTCAAGATTCTCCGCTTGCAAAATTTTCGTGACCCGCTCGGCGTGACCGGCGGCCACAATTCCCGAATCTGTGACGAGCAAAATTCGGTTCGCTGGAAGTTGCCTTGCCAGTTCTCCAACACGATCAACACTGCTGATTCCAAAAATGAGGCGCGTGCGCGATTGAAAATCAAACGAAGCGAGCGCAGATAGGTCCGCTGGCGAACGTAAATCCTGTGTGGCAAAACTCATCGCAGTTTTCAGACGGAGGTTGAAGCGGTATTGTTCAACATTTAAGCCCGCTCAATGCTCCGGCGTTTGTAAAGAAACTCGAACATGTTTCCCTCGTGCGGCTGGTCCCAAGAAATCTTCATCGTAGAAATCGGGCCGATATTCAGCCGTTCGATGTGCGGAAACTCGGTTAATTGTTCAATGAATTTTTTATCTTTCGTAATCGCTGTGACGGCGAGCGAATAGCCAATCTGTTTGAGCATCTCGTTTTGCGAAACTTGCACGACACTCGAATAGGGGCAGAGGAATTCTTTATTCGCGAGTGGATGTTGAAACGAATCACACAGCACAATCGTTGGCCGCAAATAAACTCCGCCTTCAAACTCTATCTTGCGCGAGCCGTCGCGATATTTCGACGTCACGTCAGTCGCGCCGGACGTTTTCAATCCATCTTCAATTTGCGCGTCGATGAATTCCGCCATTTTGGGATTAGCAAAACCAGAGAGCTTCGCGTTTTCATCGTCGGATTTCGTGGGTTGAATCGGTCCGAGTTTTTGTGCAAGTGCCTCCGCAATTTCGGCGGCGTATTTTGGAACCACTATTGCCGAAGCATTGATGCAACTGCGTCCGCCATTGTCGGCAATTGAAGAAATCATCACGTCCAAATAATCGCGCCAGTTTTCAATTTCATCATCGCCGATTAAAATTTTGCTCCAGCCAGGGCCGTGAACTTGAATCGCCGGATTGTGCGCGTATTGCGCCGTTGTATTCTTGTCGCCGAAAATTAAAGCGCGTCCGCAGCTTTTCAAAATCTCGCCCGCGCCTTCATGATCGGTCGGATAAAACCCAAACGCTTCCGCCGGACAACCCGCTGCGATAAATGCCTGAATCAAACGATACGGCGTCCACGGTTCTTCTTTTCCCGGTTTAATGATTACTGGAATTTTCAGCGCGACGGCTGGAAGCCAAAGTGAATTTACCGCTGGCGAATTGCTCGGCATGACGAGGCCAAGCGCTTGTGTCGTCGGAAAAAAACTGAGCTTTGTTTCAAATTGTTCGCCGAAACCGTTGTCGAGAATCGAGAGATCGAGCCCGCGCGTCAGACCGTTCAAAACGGTTTTCATGTTGGTCAACGCGTGATGAATTTTCTGCATATTGCGGCGCACCATCGCATGTGGCAAACCGCTCGTGGCCGAAAGCGTCTCGACATATTCCTGTGTCGATTGCGTATGACCTTTATCGCCAAACGGCAAAGTGCCATTGAGAAATTGTTTGCCTGCCTTCGCGGAAATTTCGAGCAGTTGCTCAACAGAAAATTTCTTCAAAGCCGCGCGTGATTCGCCAATGCGCTGTAAATCTTTGCGAATGATTCCCGCGTTGACGCTGCTGACCTGCGCGATGGTTTCGCCCGTGCGATGGTTTGCGATGTTGATTTTGTCGAGGCTTTCATACGCTTTGCCGCGACGTAAAACCGGAATATGCGGCACGCTCATTAGTAAACGCCTTCAACAATATTTTTTTCCATCGCGCCGAACGGACGGACTTCCGCAACGCCGTCCCAAGCGTAAGGCGCGCGCGGTTCACGACGAATGGCTTCGTCACGTTCGAGAAAACGCGGCATAAAAAATTCCTTGGTCAATGTGGTGAGTTCTACGCGACCCCATTCACCATAATTTTTTAACTGCGTCGTGTTGTTCGGATCAACGACACGCAAGACGGCGCGAGGCTGTGGAGCGTAATAGGTGATGGAAAAATTATCTTCCGGTTTTAGTGGAACACTCGCAGCGAGTCCCATCAGCGTGTTGCCGTAAGTTGGATAAAAGCCGATGCGGCCTTCCAAAACTTCTTCGACGATGAAGCGGACGTACTGCGGAGCCATCGTCGTGCCTCCGCAGAAAACGCCGCGGATTCCCGCATCCCAAAGATTCACTTTTTCCGAAAGTGCCTCGAGGAGTTTTGGCGTCGTAAAAAGTCCGCTCACTTTGCGATTTTTTAAAATGGTCGCGGCTTGATCGACCACGTGATCCATGTAGGCACGCGCTTGATCTAACTGTTTGGCGCTGATGAGTTTTTTTACCCAACGCGGATCGAGATCAATGAAATAGCAGGAACTGCCGCGAACATTGGCGAGATGTTCAATGGCGAGCCGCAGGCGACGCGGGCCGGTTGGTCCCATCATCAGCCAATAATGATTGCGCGGAAAATGTTCGTCTGAAATTTTTTCGCTGAACTCGGAGTAATCAACTTTGTAATCGTTCCAACCGATGCGTTGCTTTGGCATTCCGGTCGTGCCGCCCGTTTCAAAAATGCTAAACGGCTTTCCTTTGAACTGCGCGGGAACCCACACTTCCGGCTGCAAATCGCGCAGCCATTCATCTTGGAAATGTGGGAATTTTTGCATGTCCGCGAACGATTGAATTTCCTTTCGCGGATCAAAATTTTTCTTCGCCCAATCAAGCCAGAACGGGCAGCCGGTTTCCGGCGAGAAATGCCATTGGATCATTTCGCGAAGATGATTTTCGAGCTGGGTTTGCGCTTCGACGGGAGTTTGCATGTAAAATTAATCGTGAAGTTTTTCGAGCTTTGGTTCAGGAAGCCATTGCGTCAGGATCACACCAATCAACGCGAAACTTCCTGCGACCATGGCGCCTGTTAAGGCGATTTTCGCAGAACTCGGCGATATGGATTCTGAAAACGTAATCGTGAGCCACGCCGCTGAAGTTCCGAGAATGCGTCCTCCAATATTTGCCGCAAAACTTTCGCCTGTTCCGCGTAAATGCAGTGGAAAAACCAGCGGGATGTAATTTCCCCAAAAACTGAACTGCGCCACGGTGAAAAATCCGGCGATGAAAATTCCAATTTTAATTTGGGGAAGTGTTTCTGGATTCGTGAGGTTGTTGGAAATCCACCAAAAAAGCAGCGGCACAAAAATCAACGCGGGAATTTGGAAAATCCGCAGCAACGAGCGGCGGCTCAAAACGTAGGCCGCGAGAAATGCAAAAATCAGACGTCCGAAAAGTCCGCCGATTTCCTGCCAGATTGTGACTTTCGCTACCGCCGCATCCGATGCGTTCGCCGCAATTTGTTTTAATTTTCCGGGTGGCGGAATCGGTTTTCCGTTTGAGGTTGCCTCGGTCGCAGCTTTTTCCTGGGCAGCTTTTGCGGTAGCTTGGATTTGTTTGTGTCCACTGGGGCCACCGAGAATTTGTGGCAACTGTTGAATCGCGCCGAACGCAATTCCGTAGCTCGCAGCGAAAATGAGCGTGGTGATGATGGTGGTGCGACAAAGTTCAGGACTGAAAAGTTCGGCGATGCTGGGTCGGCGAAGTTGGCCTGCGTCGCGTTTGCGTTGCCATTCGGGAGATTCCGGGAGAAACGGTCGAATCAAAATCAGCGGCAGCGCGGGAATCACGCCGGAGATCAAAGTGTAGCGCCACGCTTCGTGTCCACCGTGAATCGCCGGAAGATCGAGCGCAATTTTTGCGGCGAGAACATTGACGGTTCCAACCAGCAGTCCGCCAAAGGATGAAAAAGCCTGAGTGAATCCAAGAATTTTTTCGCGGCGTTCTTTTTCTGGAAAAAGTTCCGCGAGCCACGCGACCGCCGCGACAAATTCAACGCAGACGCCGATGAAAACCAAACAGCGCAAAACGAGAAGTTGTGAAAGTGAAGTCGCGTAGCCGGACGCAAAAGCCGAACCGGCATAGAGCAAAATACTGAAGGTCAAAACGCGGCGGCGACCAAACAGGTCGGTGAGATAGCCGCCGAGCAAACCGAAGATTCCGCCTGCGATGGCTGGAACAAAAAAAAGTGTGCGCGCCCATTCTTTGTAGGCTGGCGAGCCGGGAGCGAGCAGGGGAATGCCGTCCGCGCCAACACCACCGAGCGCGGCGAGTGCCGGTTTGATGATGAGCGGCAGCATCAACAATTCGTAAATGTCGAAGGCAAACCCGATGGCGGCGATGAGGCAGATGAGCCATTGGGTGCGAGTCAGTCGAGGAAGTGAGGCCATGTTGGTTTTTATTAGCCGTGAGAAATTATTTCTTCAAATCCAAAATAATTTTGGGCGCTTCGTCGGGCGTGGAAAGTTTGGGCGTACTGCTCAGCGCGTAGAGATGTGTGTTGCTGGCGATATAAACCACGCCGTTCGCCACGACAGGAGTTGAGTAAACGGGCGCGCCCATGTTGGTTTCGCTGAGAATTTTTTTCTCTTTGGTTGCAGCAAGCACGACGAAATCTCCGTCTTCATCACCCGCGTAAACTTTTCCGTCCGCAACCAAAGTTGAACCCCACATGTGCGCTTTCATGTCGTGAACCCAATAAACTTTTCCAGTTTCCGCATCGAGGCAGTGCAGAAATCCCGAAAAATCTCCGATGAATAAAAGTCCCGTCTCAGGATCAATCGAAACAGTAGAAATGCTGCGATGAATCCCTTTGTAATCCCAGATCACACCGGTCTTGGTGATGTCACCGGTCTTTGTCGCGTCGAGGCAAACGAGATGACCGATTCCTTCGCCGTGTTCGGGATCTTGGCCCGTCGGAACGTAAACGCGGTTTTTGTAAAACACCGGCGTCGCATTAATTTCGCTCGGACCTTCGGCGGCAGGATATTTAATCGGCTGACCCTCTTTGTTTTTTTTGTATTCGGGCGGATTGCAATCGACCCACCAAACTTTTTTTAGAAAATCAGTGTCGCCTTCTTTCACGGGCTTTGCATCGAACGCATAACAAACTCCGTCGCCGCCGCCGAAGAACACGAGTTGTTTGCCGTTCACTTTTCCGGTGGAGGGTGAACTCCATTGACCATGAAAAATTCGCGGGCCGATGTTGGCATTGTCTTCGCCCATGAGTGCGCCAGTCTTTTTATTGATCGCGACGAAGCTCGGTGAATTGGGCGAGGGGATATTCGAGTGCGTCCAATCCTGACCGTTGGAAGTGCAGGCGTAAACGATGTCATCGACGATCAGCACGGAACAGTTCGAGGCGTTATGTGGAAAAACTCCGAGTTCATCCATCATGTCATATTTCCAAATGATGTCCGCATCCTTCGCTCCGATTTCGACTTTTGGTTTTCCAGGCCCAACGACGTATTGCGCTTCATCTTTGAAATCGCCGTCGTTTCCATTTTTCATTCCGTCCACATCGAGGCAAATGACTTCGCATCGGCTGGTGACGAGATAAACGCGATTACCTTCAACTGTGGGAGACGAAAGCAAACCAAGATTTTCCCAGTCGTTGACTTTGCCAGACGCGAGTTTTGGAACGACAAGTTGCCAGAGAAATTCGCCGGTCTTTTCGTCGAAGCACATGAGAATACTGCGGTCGCCCTGATGTTTGGGGTCGCGCGGATTCTCGTTGTTCGTGCCGATGAAAATTTTGCCGCCCGCGACAGTCGTGTTGCCATAACTTTGCGATCCAAGTTTCGCGGCCCACTTCACATTTTTGGTCGTGGCAAGATCGATTTCTTCCGTACCTGATTTTGGTTTTCCCGGATTAAATCGGTCAGGCAAATTTTTCGCGGGGGAATACATGTTGCGGTCCGGCTTGCCGCCCCATTGCGGCCAATCGGCGGCGAATGTTGAACCCGTGATTAGAGCCGTGAAAATGAAGGGAGCTATTTTCATAAGTTTAAAAAGTAAATTTAAAAATCTTAATTCGGAGTCACAGAAATATTATCAATGAACACGCGTTGGTCTTGCGGAGAAAAACCAAACAAACCTGGCGACCCATTTTGATGCGCGGTTTTATGAGGGACTTCCAACGTCCATTTTTCAGGTTCGGTTTCAGATTTTTTCCACGCTTTGGCGCGAACGATTCCAGAGCCATCTTTCGCAATATCCACTCGCGCTTTCAATCGATACCAAACGTTTGGTGACCATTTAAAATCAGTTGATTCGCGGAAGCGTTCGAAGTTGGAACTGATTTCCATTTTCTGTTCGTTGCCTTTGAGGGTGATGAGATAATGCTGATCAATCACGCCGACCTCAGACATTTTCAAAACGCGTTCGCCGCGCATTTTTCCTTCGCTCATTACGTCGGCTTCGATGGTGTAATTTTTTGTGTTTGCGTCGCCCATGAAAACCGTTGCGCGCTGAAAAAATCGGTTGTCAATGGTCTTGGCCAAAACTTTATTGCCATCTTTCTCGCGAATATCGAATTTGAATCGTGCGCCAATCCACGGTAGCGGCGGATAGGCGAAGGCGGTGGCGGGCTCGACATCATTCGTGGTGATCTCAGAAAGTTTCGCCCATTCGAAATCCTGTTTGATCGGGAGATAAGGCAGAATGCGTCCGCGAATCGTTCCTTTCAATTCGCCAACCGTTGCCTGAAACGCTCCAGCGGATGGAGTGGAATTAGTCGTCGCTTCAAGTTCTCCATCGGAATTAAAAGTCGCATTCATAGTTGATTTGACTTTGGCGGTTGGCGGAATGAACGAAGCCCATTTCACAGATTTCAGATCTCTGATTTCCTCGACGGTGAATCCATTCGCATCAAGGGAACGGACGCGAAACGTTTCTGTCTGAGCGGGACGCATCAAAACTTCGGAGGGAATGATTTGCAACTGCGCCGCCGGGCCGGGCTTCGTGAAATCCACATTGGAAATTATATTTTTCTGACGACCTGATAACGAGGTTACCGGAGGCGGATCTAACGGCAAACCAGAGTTGTCTCCCTTTTTGCCGAACGCGTAAAGATGTCGCGTCGTTTGAACGTAAATTTTTCCGTTGTAAGCCGTCGGTGTTCCGAAACAACGTCCGTCCAACGCGACGTGCGCCAGAATTTTTCCTTCGGTATCGCTCGGTTGAATGATGTAAAACGCACCCGTTGTCCCCGCTTCGCCGCCGTCAGATTTGCTTGCAGGATCGTCGAGCACTGGCACGTAAAGTTTTCCATCGGCAAAAGTCAGTGCCGCGTTGCGTTGTTCAATTCCAAGTTTTAAATGCCAGAGAATTTTTCCCGTGTTGGCATCGACAGAATTCAAATCACCTTTTTCTGTCACGACATAAATTCTATCGCCGACGAGAATTGGGGAGCTCGCGGATGTGGAAAGTTCGTTCGCCCAAAGTTGCGCTTTGGCTCGCTCTACGACGACAGGTACCGCAGCAGCGTTCGTTGGCGTGACGTGCGGAATTTTCAGCGCAATCATTTGGCCGGGTTCGTAAGGCGTTCCATAAATCGCAATAATTTTATCGTCGTTGTGGACGAGCAATGTTGCGTTGATGCCCGCTTTGAAAACGGGAATTCGCCAGATCGGATCGCCGGTTCGCGCATTGACGCAAACGACGCTGCCGTCGCCGG
>JBKJOZ010000144.1:0-4242 GCA_046595315.1 Limisphaerales bacterium | reverse complement strand
AGGCCGCGTCCAAAATATTCCTGCCACATGCGATTGACGATCACGCGCGGCGTCAGTGGATTTTTTTTGTCCGCAATCCATTTCGCGAACGCCATGCGGTTGATCGATTGATCTTTGGAAATCGGATGCAACACGGATGGCACATCCGCCACGACCAACGCATCCGGCTTATGAAAATCGCCGCGTTTGAAAATGTGTGTTTCTCTCGGATTTACGTCGCGATTTTGCAAAACCAAAGTCGTCGTCGCACTCGGCCATTTCGCCATCTCTGCCTCAATTTTCTGGTTCGCATCCGCAAAATTCGTGTTGCCTGCGCGAAACGCGCTGAACAATTCGTTCTGTTGTTTTTTGTTCCGTTTGTCCGGCGCAAGCGCAATTACTTCCCGCAAAGTTTTTGAAAGCGGATCGGCCTGCACCGGCTTCGCGCCCGTCGTCGCCGAAATGCGAAAACGTCCCAGCGTATGTTCCTTGCCGTTGGTTTGATCGATGGTGAACGTCAAAATTGTTCCTTCCTCAAATCCCACCGGTTCTTTGGTTTCAAAAACAGCTTTGTTTCCCTGATTCCGTCGTCCCGCTCCGCCGTCGTTCGCCCAGCCGATTTTATTGGTCGTTGTCCCATCAATCGCCGCACTCACTGGAAAATCTTTTTGCGCAAAATCTGCTGTCGCATTTTGCAGCGTCACACGATTGGTTTTGGTCAGCTCGTTTTCCGGCACGGCTTCGACGCTGAATTCGCTAACCACAAAATTTCCGTTGTCCGCGCGGCCCGGCCCGTTCAACGGAAGATTCGGGTCAGTCATCGCTTCGAGGCGAAAACCGGTGATCCCTTTTAATTTCGTTTTTACCGTGACGCTGTAAACGGAAATGGGCGGACTTGAACCCGTCGCCAGCAAAGAATTATCTTTGAGTTTGGCAAATTTTGTTCCCACGCCGCCGTAAAATTTTTCCGGCTCCAACACTGTCCAGTCGCGCTCGATTTCCTTCATCCGCTTTTCCCAAGCGGCCATTTGTTTTGGAACTTCCGGTTTGGCGAACAACTCATCCTCAATCTTCAAAACCGTTTTCAAAATTTTCGCTCGCTCTTTCTTTTGCTCGGGCGTCGGCACTTCTAATTGCGGTTCGTCGTCGTTATTCAGGAACGCGAAAATCTGATAATATTCCTTCTGCGAAATCGGATCGTATTTGTGATTGTGGCATTGCGCGCAATTCACGGTCAGCCCGAGAAACGCTTTTCCCACCGTGTCCACGCGGTCGATAATGGATTCAATTCTGAATTGTTCGGGATCGATTCCGCCTTCCTCATTCAACATCGAGTTGCGCAAAAATCCCGTCGCCACTTTTTGTTCCGTGGTCGCGTGCGGCAACAAATCGCCCGCGAGTTGTTCGATGGCAAATTGATCGAACGGTTTATCTTGGTTGAACGAATTGATCACCCAATCGCGATACGGCCAAATCGTGCGCGGCAAGTCTTTCTCGAAACCATTGGAGTCAGCGTAGCGCGCCACGTCGAGCCAATGTCGGCCCCAGCGTTCTCCGTAATGCGGCGACGCCAGCAGACGTTCCAAAACTTTTTCGTAGGCGTTAGAACTTTTGTCGGCCACGAACGCATCGACTTCCGCAATCGTCGGTGGAAGACCAATTAAATCCAGACTCAACCGGCGAATCAGCGTGGTGCGATCGGCTTCCGGCGAGGGCGAAAGTTTTTCTTTTTCCAGCCGCGCCAAAACAAAATTGTCGATGGGATTGCGCACCCATTTTTTATTTTTAACAAATAGAATCAATGGTTTGACGGGCGCTTTGAACGACCAATGATCGCGGTTGTTGACGAGTTTTGTGGAAGCGCTTTTGGGCCAGAGTGCACCTTGATCAATCCACGCGCGCAAAATTCCAACTTGTTCCGCAGTGAGGCGCTCGCCTTTTTTCGGCATGACATTTTCAGGATCAAGCCCGGCGACGAGTTGGATCATTTTGCTCTCGGCACTTTTTCCGGGGACGATGACCGCGCCGTGTTCGCCGCCTTTGAGCGCAATTTCTTTGACGTCCCAGCGCAATTCGGCTTCCTGTTTTTTCGGCCCGTGGCAACCGAGACAGCTTTGCGTGAGAATCGGTTGGACGTCTTTGACGAAATCCATTTTCGCCGTGGCGGCCGGCGGCAATTTGCTCAAGTCCAATTCTGCGGCGGCGGTGCTGAACGCAAACAGCGTCGCCAGACAAAAAGAAAAAACGGCGTAATAGATTTTCTTTGGTGCGACAGAAATTTTCACAAATAAAATGGATTTAGCCACAGAGCCACACAGCACACCGAGGTTTGAACAAGAAGCTTTCGACTCTTTTTCTCTGTGTCTCTGTTGCAAATTTTTTTCATTGTTTGGTAACACGCAAACAGGCGTCGGAAACATCGACGCAAGAAATAAGACGAGTTGCTGAGAAATATATTCGTATTCTTCCGGCGAACAAGAAACGAATGGGGTCGTATCCCAGCCGTCGGCAAATAATATTTTCAACTCACAGCGAAATCCGGAGGGTCGCGGCCCAAATTAAATTGTGTTTTGCGTGTTTCCCGATTAAACAGCCCGCGTCTTCATGGAAACGAATTACAAAATTATAGGAGGCGACGGACGCGAATATGGGCCGGTGACGCTCGACGAAATCAAAGGCTGGATTCGCGACGGGCGGGTCGGTCGGCAAACGCACGTCTGGCGCAGCGATTCGGGAAGTTGGCTGGCTGCTTCGCAATTTCAGGAATTGCAATCGGAACTGGCGTTGCTCAAAGGGTCTGCCACGGGGGTTGAAGGGGATTATGAAGTGGTCGGTTTTCTGCCGCGCGCTGCGGCACTAATCGTCGATAGCATTTTAATTTATGCGGCGTTTTGGGCTTTATGGATTCCAATTTCCAGGGTGTTCGGATGGCCTGCTGAGTTTAAAATGCCGACTTCGGGCATGACGCAACTAAACGATTTAATGCCCCTGCTTTTGATCGGCGCCAAACAAACGGCGCTCTCGTTTTTCTTACGCGCGATTTACGAAGTATGGATGAATGGAAAATTTGGCGCGACTCTTGGCAAAATGATCATCGGCGCAAAGATCGTGCGTTTGGACGGTTCAGCGTTGGGATACAAGTTCGCTTTTTTCCGTTTTCTCGGGCGAATCGTCAGCGACTTTACCTGTTATATCGGTTATCTGCTGGTCCTGTTTCGCGAAGATAAACGGGCGCTCCATGACCTCATTGTGGGCACGCGGGTGATTTACAAACGATGACACTTACGCCCAATCGCCGGATGGCTCTGCTCGCAGCTTTTATTTTCGCTGCGGACCAATTGACCAAAATGTTGGTGCTCAAATTCCTCGACCATAGTCAGGAGCGCGTGATCGTTCCCGGCTTTTTCAAATTAGTTCATTGGGTCAACACCGGTGCGGCGTGGAGTTTGTTTCACGACAAAAATGCCGTGCTCGCCATCATTTCTTTGCTCGCCTTACTCGGGCTTTTTATCTGGCGGCATCATTTCGACACCCGGACCACTCTTGGCCAAATTTCGCTCGGTCTGATTTTTGGCGGAATTCTGGGAAATTTATATGACCGATTGCACCCAGCGCGGCAGCATGTGATTGATTTTTTGCGCTTCTACATCGAGCGACGCAGCGGCGACGAAATGGGTTTTCCCGCATTCAACATTGCTGACAGTGCGATTTGCGTCGGCGTGGGGTTGCTCTTTATTTTGTCGTGGAGAAGTGAAACCGCTGCTTCGGACGAGGCGAGAACTTAGTTTTCATGGCGGGACACACTGAAATTATCATCGTCGAACACTCGCGTCCCCACGAACGTTTTGACATCTTTCTGCGCTCCCAATTTCCAGCAGTGTCGCGCGGTACCATCCAACGCCTCATTGACGAAGGACACATTCACGTCAATGGCAATTCAGTTAAAGCAACACATCATCCCAAAGCTGGCGAAAAAATTTCAATTCACTGGCCGGAAGCAAAAACCGCCGAAGCAAAACCGGAAAAGATTCCGCTTAATATTTTGTTTGAAGACTCCGATCTGTTGGTGCTCAACAAACCGGCGGGAATCGTCGTGCATCCGGCGGCGGGAAACTACGAGCACACCTTGGTCAATGCGCTGCTCCATCATTGCGCGGGAAAGTTGAGCGGTATCGGCGGCGTGGCGCGGCCGGGAATTGTGCATCGTCTCGACAAGGACACGAGCGGTTGCCTCGTCGTGGCGAAGACGGACGCGGCGCATCA
>JBKJOZ010000084.1:0-2893 GCA_046595315.1 Limisphaerales bacterium | reverse complement strand
GAATCGTCGCGCGTCCCGTTGCCGTCAAATTGTCCGTCCCGTTTTGACCATCGCGCACCCAACCCAAAATTGGTGAATGGCTGATGCTCAAATTTGTAACATTTTCGCTGTAAGTTTTGCTGGTGGAATTGAACAGCACGTTGTCGCCGCGCAAATAACGCAACGCAATCGGATTGGCGTGATAGTGATATTGGCCGCTGCCGGGTTGATGCGCCAAGGCCGGATCAAACGTGACGCTTTCGTTCACATAAGCGTCGCGATTCCAATAGCCGCTCCCGTTCACTTCCGAAGTTCCGTTCCAATAAAACGCGTCGCGACCATCGAACATGGCCACGCCATCCACAAAATATCCAATTGGCCCGCCGCCCGTTACGGTTTTGGTCACAGGCACCGTGGACGCGCGCGGGATTCGATAAAATGATTTCATATTCACCGGCTGGTTCGGAAACACCATCGTTTTTGCGGCGTTGAGATACCATGGCCCCATGACGTGACTCCCCAAACCGGTGCTGCGAATGTAAATCCAATTTGCCGACGAATAAATTTCCTGCACGCCTGAGTATGCTGGCAACGATTGACTGGTCCACGTCGTCACGCTTGTCCCGGCAGTTTGTGCCGCGCTCGTGGAGTAAATCCGCGCGTATTTTGCCGAATAAGTGGTGAACCATGAATCGATCCGCGCGTCTGCCGCATTCAGGACGCAGGCAGCGAACAGTCCAAGAAAAATCAAATATTTCGAATTTATTTTCATAAAGGCTATCGGACTTGACCAGGCGGATTTGGAAAAAAACTACCAAGATTTCAGAAAAAAGAGAGACGGTTTCGCCGTCTCTCTCATGTCACCACAATTATGGATTGTTCGATTGAGGCGGGCGACCTTCACCACCTTCGCGCGGTCCACGGTTTTCACCACCGCGTTCTCCGGGACGACCTTCGGGGCGCATCGGGCGGGTTTCTTCCTGCGTCAAAACGCCGTCGCCATTTTTATCCAGCGTCTTCAACGCGGCGCTGGCATTGGCGATTTCCTGCGCGTCAATCTTGCCGTCGTGATTTGCATCCAAGGCATTGATGATGGGCGGCGGTGGTGGGCGTTGGCCGGATTGACCCGGTTGACCTGATTGTTGAGGCGGTTCAGCCAACGCGATTGCGGCGCAAAAAGTGAGCGCCATGAACATAATGTTTTTTTTCATACTGAATGTGTCTCCCTGCCGAACGTTGTGTCTGGCCGCAACACCCGTTCTGCGTTTTTTTAATTTTTGGCCAGTGAACAAAAACTCGAAGTGGCAATTTCCAAATCGTGCTTTTGTTTTCATGCCGCCAATCTACGGCAGGGAACCTTAAGAGAAGGTGAAGGCGTAAAAAAATTTACGACTGGGAAATTTCTTCCAGCGGCAACTCGACCAAAAATTCTGTTCCTTCGTCGGGTTTGCTTTGGGCACGGATGGTTCCGCCGTGCGCTTCGATGATCGCCTTGGAAATGGCCAAACCTAAACCGTTGCTGCCTTTGCTGCGGGAACGCGATTTGTCCACACGATAAAAACGCTCAAATAAATGCGGCAGCGCGTTTGGCGAAATTCCGACTCCGTTGTCCGCGATGCGAATGAGTGCGCGGTTTTCGCTGCGTTGCACGGAAAGACTAACCTGAATTCCTTCGGCATTGTGCTGAATCGCGTTGGTCAAAAGATTGATCAAAACTTGTCCGATCTTCTGGCAGTCTGCGGAAATTTTGATCGGCTCAAGCGAATGGCTCAACGTTACGTTTTTATTTTTGGCGAGCGGTTCGATGAGGTCGAGCGCGTCCTGCGCAATGCGACCGAGATCGCACGGTTCACGAAATAATTCAAATTCGCCTGAATCGATGCGGGCGAGTTCGAGCAAAGAATTTACCAGCACGCGCATGCGTTCGGCGGCGCGTTCACAGGTTTCTAAAGTTTGCCGATAATCTTCGCCGCTGCGTTCGCGGGACAACGCGAGTTGAATTTGCATCAAAATTACCGAGATGGGTGTGCGCAATTCGTGCGAGGCGTCGGCGGTGAAACGCACCTGTTGCTGAAACGATTTTTCCAATCGTGCAAAAGTTTGATTCAACACGCCCGCGAGTTGGCCAAGTTCACTTTCGGTTTCGGTCACGTTGATTCGCTTTGATAAATCGCCCTCGAAAATCTTCCCTGCCGCGTCGCTGATTTCAGCAATGGGCCGAAGCGCGCTCCCCGCCAACCACCAGCCACCGATCAATCCAATGGCGATGACCGTCAGGCCAGCCCCCGATAGCCAAAAGGCCAGTCGCGCGAGTTGTTTTTGAATTTCTGCTGTGGAAATTCCCATCAAAACGAGATTGTTGTTGGGAAGTCGCCGCAAAAGCTCGCGAAACTCGCCACGCGTGCGCAGACCGCGTTCGTCGGGAAGTGGATAGGGAATTTGCGCGGGAGCGTTGCTCGATTTTTTCAACTCTTTTTGCGGCGACCAGGTCACTAAATAAAATTTTCCATTCGCAAAATTTTTGACGACGTCGTCGCGCTGGGGCGGTCTGTCTCCGCGGGATGGCATTTCCGAGAAGTCCCGTCGTTCAAATTCATCGGGCGGCGGCGGGCGGCGGTCGGGACCTTCAGGAGCACCGTTAAATTCGCGCGGTCTTGGCGGCGGACCCATCGGGGTCACGCGTGGCAAAAGGGGCGTGATCAATTCGTGCAATTGATTGTCCACTTCGCTCAAAAGTGTGCGGCGTTCATAGCTGTAAAATCCGATCATCAGCGCGGTGACGAGGACCACGAGTAGGAACCCGTGCCACGCCTGAATTTTCCAGCGAATGGATTTTGGGAGCATGAATTATTCGATGACGTAGCCGTGTCCACGGCGGGTTTGGATTAAATCTTTTCCAATTTTTTTGCGGACA
>JBKJOZ010000313.1:0-2583 GCA_046595315.1 Limisphaerales bacterium | reverse complement strand
TCCAACACGTCGAGGAAACGTCGCAACCGTCCCGTCTGAATTTGCGTTGGCAATTCGGTTTGCGCCTCTGGTTGGTTGCCCGGACGACGAATCCATTGCACCAGATCCACCAGCCAGTTCAGGCGAATTTCCAACGTATCCGTTGGCGACGCTGATGACGCGAGCACGTCAAGCGAGAGCAAAGCCGCATCGCGTCCCCTGAAACGATCGGTCAAAATTTTCCAGCGCGATGCCATGTGAGTTGTATCTGATACGCAGTGAATCGGTGGGGGTCAATCGAGGGTTCTCAGATTCATTGGTCATGGCTGACTACGATGCGGATAGAAGTCAGCCTGCGCGCGACCAGATCGCCTTCGTTCGGCATGGCGTTATCCGATGTGGGCATCGCGAGATTGATGACGACTTCAAAGCCTGCTTGTCGCAACGTGGCAAAATCACTCGGCTTCGGCATGCCGCTCGTGGCCAACCGGTCATCAATGTGAAGAAAATTGCGGAGGTGGTTCAATAGGTTCAATCAAAACAATCCAAGTTGACGTTCGTGAGGAATTGGAAAGACACCAATGATTAGAAATGGATTGGTTGCCCAACTATGGAACTCTTTGGTCGTACCAAGGAAAAAATGTAAGTCGGTCTTTAAAAACTGACCCATATACTTTTCTTTCACTTTTGCCAAAGCCACGCGCTCATTTCCATCAGAAGCTTTGAGGCAATTCCAAAAAAGTTGGCCGGCCTCCCAGTCTAAAATCTGCATCTCACTCTCTTTACCATCAATGTCAGCAAATCGGTAAGAGAACTTAAAAGGAAGCTTGGGCATCAAATTAAAACTTTGCCGCCAGCTATCGCCTGCGAAAAGTTCAGTCTGGTCGGCATTGCTGCGCATCTTATCCACCTTGGATTGATCCCACTCACGTTCATCCTGTTCCCAAATGAAATCCAAAATTTTTGTTGGCCTGAAAACAGCAAGCGAAAGTTCGTTTGCGTGAGCAGCTTTAATCAAAGTTTCAAGCCGGTCGTAAACTTTCGCTTTTTTGAGCAGAAGTTCGCGGCGCTCACGCCAGTTGTCAGTGGTCTCCATTTTCGCCAGTTGCTGGATGTCAGTAATGTCGGCGAGATGAAAAGTTTCGGGTCGCGGGTCTTTTGCATTCCGAATCAGTCTCGTTTCAATCCACTCAAACTTTTGGTACCGGTCTTTGTAATCGAGTAGTCGGAAAGGAATCGGATAAAGACGAACCCAAGAGCCATCCTCTCGGACGCCAGCGGTGCAAACCAACTCGCCGTGCTTGCGCGAAAGGGTCGGGTAAGTTTTGACGGTGATGAGAACTTTTTCGCGACCCATAGTCCCAGATCAAATGTGTTGAGCCGTCAGCTTCGGCCCGAAGGTTTTTTGCAATGCGTCGGAAACACAGTGCCGGTGGCATTGGTGTGGCAACAACTCGAAACAGGTCAGCGCAACTCGCTGGCCTTCTTCCTTTATCCAGCCCGCAATTTTTATCAGCGTCTTGGTCTGCTTCGGCAATGTCGTGCGTTCGTAGGTAGCAAACAGCTTGTCGTAGTCGGTCTGCGTTTCGAGATCTTGACGTTTCTCCGAAGGGATTCCCAATTCCGGCAAATGCTCGTAACGAATGCCGACGCCTTCGCACGCGTGGCTCAACGTGCTTTTGGAAAAACCATACTTCCTGCTCAACGGATTGCGCCGGACATCACAAAGCAAAGTCACCCCGTCTTGCAGCAGCTGATTCAGGTAACCTTCCAAGGACTTGCTTTCATAACCGAGCGTTATTAGTCCAGGAGTTTTCTTGACCGGACGAGCGGACTCAACACGAGCGCGATCGTCTTTCTTCGACAAAATTTTCTCTATGATTTCGCTGCGCGTCGCGAAATATGGGTAACGCTGATAAACATCAGCGACGAGCGCATTGCCACGAAGATTTTTGTATTGCTTTGCAAACCGCGCCATCGGCAACGGCGACCGCTCACCACAACGCGCAATGCGACGACCTTTGTCCGTCAGCTTCCATGTTTCACCGTCCTCAATCAGTTCCTGCCCCAATAAGCGGTGCTTGTCGGCATAGGACGTGAACGAAAAACAGCCAAAGCGGTAAGGAACAAAATCATAACTGGGAGTTGGCTCACCCTCTCGTGTGTAAAGGAATAACAACTTTTGGAAGTCTGTGGAGCCAACTGGCTCGTTCAGCGCATCTAAAAGTTCCAATAACACACGTTGGCGATCAAAAAGCATAAATCACATTATTCCAACCAACAACCGACAGCAACGGTCAAACCCAGAAACGAATCAATCCAACCCGCAATACGCCGCCAATCCCTGCACTCCACCTTCTCGCCCGAAGCCGCTTTCCTTATATCCGCCGAACGGACTTGTTGGATCAAATTTATTAAACGTGTTCGCCCAGACGACGCCGGCGCGGAGTTTGTTGACCATTTTGAAAATCTTGCTGCCTTTGTCGGTCCAGACGCCGGCGCTCAATCCGTAGGGCGTATTGTTCGCGCGCTCGAAGGCTTCTTCCGGCGTGCGAAAAGTCATCACGCTCAAGACCGGGCCGAAAATTTCTTCCTGCGCGATGC
>JBKJOZ010000333.1:0-3419 GCA_046595315.1 Limisphaerales bacterium | reverse complement strand
ACGAATCTCGGTGTCCACCACGCCGTGCCATTTCTCCGGCATGGGCCGCAACGCTTTTCCTAGAATGACAAAGCTCACCAGCTTGACGGAAATTTCGCCCGTCTTCGTGGTGAACATTGTGCCATTGACGCCGATGAAATCGCCCAAATCCAGATGCGTGAAAACATCCCACTGCTCGTCGCCGAGCGCATTTTTCTGCGCGTAAATCTGCATGCGGCCACTCGCGTGGCGGCCACAATCTTTAATATCAATGAACATGCTCTTGCCCATCTCGCGATGCGCGGTGATGCGACCGGCCAGCGCAACCTCACGGCCTTCCACGTAATTGGCGCGGGCGTCCTCGCATTTTTCTTTCGGGCAAAATTTATTGGCGAACGGATCGATCCCCTTCGTGCGGAGCGCGGCCAATTTAGTCTTGCGCTGTTCGATTAAAGAATTTGTCTCTTCCATAGCAGGCAGAGATAAAACACCGACGAGGTCAGGTTGTCCAAGTTTTTGATGACGGACGGCCAATGAGATTTTGGCAGGTGCCGCGACCATTAGCCCTGCGGATTTTTCAATGCTTCGAGCAGGCCTGTTTTGATCTGCTCGATTTTCTTGCGCGATTCGTTCAGGAAAAACTCTTTGCTATCTCCGAGGCTTTTCGAGTTGAGAATGGTGACAACCCTTAATTTCTCATCAATTAATTTTTCGATATGTTCGACCACTTTTTCGTTTGTCATAAATTTGTGCGTCCGGGTTTTCGACTTACGGCCAAGCCTTACTAAAGTTTACGAAAGACTTTTACTGGATTTTATTCACCTCAAAGCGCACAGTCTTCATATGAAGCTGATTCTCTCGACGCATAATGTAACCCTCACCAAAGCCATCGAAGATCACATCGTTTCCCGCATCGAAAAACTCGAACATCTGGATCATGATGCCATCAACGCTCGTGTCATTTTTGAACACGATCAACTCAAAGCGCCCGACCGCCAATTCACCTGCTCCATCCGCCTCTCGGTTCCGGGACCTGACCTGTTCGCTGAAGATTCGGAAAGCGATTTGTATGCCGCGATGGATCTTGTGACCAAAAAAATGGAGCAGCAACTCCGCAAACGTCACAATAAAATTAAAGCAAAAAGCCACACACTCGCTTCCCGCACAAAACGCACTCGTCAGGAAGCCAGCCTTTGATTTGCCCATTTAAATCAATCGCTGATGTGAAAAACCTCGTTCACGCATGATTGTTCGGGCCCGAGTGGTTTTACCCATTTCGCTCCCCCCTATTGAAAACGGAGCCGTCTATGTCTCGGGCAATCGCGTCGCCGCAGTCGGCGGCTGGCACGACTTAAAATCTTTGGACGGTCCCGTCTGCGATCTGGGCAATTCGATTCTATTGCCGGGCCTCGTCAACGCCCATTGCCATCTCGATTACACCGACATGGCGGGGATGATTCCCGCGCAGAAAACTTTCAGCGATTGGATCAAGTCAATGCTCGCGCTCAAGGCGCAATGGTCCTACACCGAATATTCGCAATCTTGGCTCCACGGCGCGCGAATGCTATTGCGCACCGGAACCACCACCGTCGCCGATATCGAAGCCGTTCCAGAATTACTGCCGGACGTTTGGAGCGCGACGCCGCTGCGCGTTTGCTCGCTTTTGGAATTAACCAACGTAAAAAGTCGCCGTTCGCCCGTTGATATCATCGCCGAAGCCGCGCAAAAAATTAACTCTTTGAATTCAGTAAATTGTTTCTCCGGACTGTCGCCGCACGCGCTTTATTCCACTTCGCCGGAACTGGTCAAACGCAGCGCGCAACTGGCGCGCGAAAATAATTGGCTTCTCAGCACACACGTCGCGGAGTCCGAAGAAGAATCCGAAATGTTTGACCATCGTCGCGGCCCGCTCTTCGACTGGCTCAAAACGCAGCGCGATATTTCCGATTGCGGGATTTCGCCGGTACAACAACTCGAACGGCTCGGCGTGTTGTCGGAAAAATTTCTCGCCGTCCACGCGAACTATATTTCTGAAAGCGACGCTGCCTTGCTCGGCCAACGCAAATGCTCCGTCGTCCATTGCCCGCGTAGCCACGAATATTTTCAGCACAAAAAATTTCCGTATGAATTGCTCAAACGCGCGGGCGTGAATATTTGCCTCGGCACCGACAGCCTTGCCAGCGTCGTGAAAAGTAAAAAGAAACTCGAACTAAACCTGTTTTCCGAAATGCAAAGTTTCGCGAAAGCGAATCCTGACGTGTCGGCGGAAAAGATTTTGCAAATGGCGACCATCAACGGCGCGCGCGCTTTAGAGATGCAAAAGCAAATCGGCGAACTTACGCCCAGTGCATTCGCGGATTTTATCGCGCTTCCTTTTTCCGGCAAAATCTCCGAAGCGCATGAGGCAGTTCTTCATCATAAAGGCGAAGTTTCCATGTCCATCATTGACGGAAAATGTGCTGTAAATCCCTGAAGATCGATTGCAGTTGTGCTCGCCTGCGCTGCCACCACGACTGGCTTAGGCGCTAGGATGTTCATTTAATGCGTTCTATTTGCTCCGAATCGAGCGCAGTGTAACCTGTGTTCCAGTCGTCTTTTGAGATGGTACGGAGGTTGACGACGCGCCCACGGAGAGAACCATCTATGATCTCCGCGTAAATATCAGTCAAACGGCCTACCATGAAATTTCGGCTCAATACAATCTTTTGAACTCGCAGCAACGTGTTCGGTTCAACAAAAGCATCAACTTGAAGCGGCAAGTTGTGACGCGCCTCATCTGCATTGGTAGATGACCCTAGAATGCCCAACGGCATAATTGCCGAGGAATCGTTGAGCAGAAATCCTGCGCGTTTAAGCCGATACACGTCTCCGACCACGAAATCGGTCATGGTTGTGGGATTGCGTGTGATATCCTTCGTGCTACTACACGCCACAAGGCCAAATACGACAGCGAGCAGAACGATGATTTTAGGTGGAAGTTTAAAACACATTCCGTTTCTAACACTTATGTGGGGCAAAATTGTTGCCATCACGATTCACAATTTTGACCGTAAAACTTCATTTCCTCCTTGTCCAGCCGCATTGCTGGCGCACTTCCTCGTTGCTTTCGTTTTCCGTCACTGAAAACTTGGTGGCAGGTTGACGACAGAATTTGACATCGAACTCCAGCAGCGGCTCGACGCGCTTCGCGAACAAAATTTGTTTCGCGAGTTGCGCCGCATCGATTCGCCGCAAACATCGCACATCCAAATCGACGGCAAACCGTTCCTGAATTTTTCTTCCAACGATTATCTCGGTCTCGCCAACGATCCGTTACTCAAAGACGCCGCGATTGAAGCCGTGAAAAAATTCGGCGCAGGCTCCGGCGCGTCGCGGCTGATTTGCGGCTCGCTCGCACCGCACCACGAACTGGAAGAAACTCTCGCGCAGTTCAAAAAAAC
>JBKJOZ010000183.1:0-14410 GCA_046595315.1 Limisphaerales bacterium | reverse complement strand
GCGAGTCCAAGGTAAATTAGAAAACCGGCAATTAGATTTTGATAATTATCAGTCACAGAATCCTAAAGTCGTCTAGGTCGGCAATCTCTCCTTAATTACTTTATTTTTTCCACAACGAGCACATTGATTTGTTCGCGGCTGGGAACCAGTTCAAGGCCGAGTTGATCGAGTAAGGCGAGATTTATGGAATCCAGTGATTTATCTTGCGGATTCCATCTGAAGGTGGTGTTGAACCGTTCCTCAAGTTTTGTTTTAACAATTACTGGCTGGGCCAATATATCCTCCAGTATCCTGCAACAATCTTCAAGCGAACCGGAAGTTATCTCCGCCCGACCTTGAAGGAGATTTTCAGTGAAGTTATTACGTCCTTTTGCGGGTTTGATGCCGGGCGCGTTTCGATTTCTAATCTCCAGTAGTAAACAATCCGCTACGCGTGTTTCAGGGCGGCCAACGAGATTTAACTGCTTCGAGATTTCGGATTGAAGCGCCACGCGCGAGTTGGGCACAGTGGCTAGGAAATCAAAACTTCCCTCGGGCCTCGGCTCTAAAAAAATGATTCTTTGTGGATTGAGATCATAAGCAGCGCTCAAAAGAATGTTGATTGATGTTCTTTGACCTCTGAACTTTTCTCCAATTCTGAAATGGTTGTTTTCGGATTTCAGCTTGCTCGGTTGCACAATCAAAAGAGGCGGCAACAAATCAAGCCTCTGTGCATTCCAGATGGTTTCCTCCTGGGCTGTGGCCATTCCACCCTTTTTAATTGCAACCAGGGCGGTCCCCGAAGAAAGAATAAACGCTGCCCCGACCGCCAAAGCGAATTTCGCTTTCGCCCACGCCATCATTTTTAACCCTCCCTTTACGAGAGGGAAACTTGAACTTCCTACCGCCGCGCCCTTGCCCCTCGCAACGATAGAAATTGTTTTTGCCAACGCTGACGGCGCGGCCTGAACCGAATTGGTTGAAACCAAACCGGTGATAATTGCCGTGGTCGCAACAATGCCGCGTTTGGATAAATACAGTCGCAGTTTTTCCACTGCGCGATGGATTCTCTTTTGTGCGGTGCGTTCCTCTAAACCCAAAACCTCACCGACTTCACGCAAACTTTTGTTTTCAAAAAAGCGCAACACCACCGCATCACGATCTTTATCCCGCAGTTGGGCCATCGCTTCATCCAGTAGCGGCAACATCTGTTCCCAAATTGTTTCAGTTTGTGCATTAGCCAAAATCGATTGCATGTGTGCCTCCTGTTCGTGAGTTTGACGGCGTCGCTGCGCTTTTAGGGCATCAGCGGAAACATAGCGGGCGGTGCGGTAGAGCCAGCCAGACAAAACCGTTTTCGAATTAAGGGATCCAGCCTTGCGCGCCAGAATAATGAAAACGGCCTGAGTAATTTCCTCCGCCAAATGAGGATCGCTTACCTGACGCAACGCGGCCGAATAAACCAGGTTGATATGACGTGAAACGAGCGTTTCAAAAGCCCGGTCCGATTGTTGGTCGGCAAATTCCCGAACCAAATCCATATCATTACACATCATCTACTCAATACATGGACGGCCAAATCGAAAGGAGACAAAATAATTTTAGGGTTTGGGAAACGTTGAAAATTGCGCCTCGGGCGTATTTTTTAACTCGGGAATAACATTCTCTGGATTTTGCACAATTGATTTCAACTTTTTCGCAACAACGCCATTTTATCCCCACTTGGATTCACGTGCAAATGAGCGCTCCTGCAAAAACCGGAGATTGTTTTCGTAAAAATTTTCTCCGCGTCGTCGCGTCTCTGCGGTAGAAAGTTTGCGTGCTCGTATTTCTTAATGGCAAAATTATTCCGGAAGAGCAGGCGACCGTCTCGGTTTTCGACCGCAGTTTTTGTTTGGGCGATGGATTGTTCGAAGCCTTGCCGGTTTCCGGTGGCAAATTTTTCTTGTTGGGAAAACACATCGAACGGCTGCAAGCGGGGGCAAATTTTCTGAAAATTAAATTTCCATTCTCCCCCCAGGAAATCCTCGAGTTTGCCAAACGACTTCTGCTCGAAAATCAAATGGATGACGGCATGTTGCGCATCCAGCTTTCGCGCGGGATTGGAACGCGAGGATATTCGGCAAAAGGCGCGTATTCGCCGACGTTCGTGATGACGCTACACCCATCGAAAAAAAATTCGTTGGCGGCTAAACTCATCGTGAGCTCCATTCGGATTCCAGCGAATGATCCGTTATCAAAATTCAAAACGTGCAGCAAACTTTCGCACATCGTCGCCCGCACCGAAGCTGATGACCAGGGCGCGGATGAAGCATTGTTGCTGAATACCGATGGCGATATCGCGGAAGCAACAAGCAGTAATTTTTTCTGGATCGAAAACAAAACTGTCTGCACACCTCCGGTGGAGAGCGGCGCATTACCCGGGGTCACTCGCGCGCTCATCCTTGGGCTCTGCCGCGAACTTGCCATTCCGGCGATGGAAAAAAACGTCCCGCCCCTATTGCTCTCTGGAGCAGAAGGGGTTTTCTTAACAGCGAGTGGCAGCGGTGTTCGCGAAGTTTCCCGGATTAACGAAATCGAGTTTCCTCGCTCCGCCGTCACCCAAACTTTGGGCGATGTGTATTTGAAATATGTTGAAGGTTCGGATTAAAAGCGCGGAGGTCGCTGCGCAACTGATCAATCTCCGAGCGGGATCAAATCGCTTTGGCCGCTCAGTGACGAATGATTTTCAAATCGATCACCCCTCCGTTTCCTCCACTCACTGCGAGATCATTTTCGGAAATGACACCATCCAAATCCGCGATCTCGGCTCCACGAATGGCACATTTATCAATGGCAAACGGGTTAGCGAAGCAGCGCTAAAACCAGGCCAAAGTTTTCAGCTGGGGGTAATCGAACTTTTGCTGGAAACCGGCAGCGTGAGTGCTGTTGCCTCACCTTCTGCAAAAGTTTGCGCGCAACATCCGCGGTCCACCGCTACGGCCGACTGTCCCAAGTGTATTAAAACATTTTGTGACTCTTGTGTGACAACCCGAATTGTGGCCGGCGAAATGAAAAAATTTTGTCGCCATTGCAGCAGCGAATGTGCTTTGGCGAACATCGATGTCGTGGCGCATAAAACGGACGACGCCCGAGCTTTTGCCCTGCTGCTCAATGCGCTGCGTTACCCGATTCAACGTCATGGCTGGGTTTTGCTACTCGGTGGTTCACTGCTGTTTCTCATCATCGACATGGCTATCGCTGGTTTCTCGATGGGTACGCCCTCCACGGCCGCGTTCGCTTTGGTTTTTGCCGTTCTCGCGGCAGGATATCTTTTTGCTTTTTTACAACGCATCATCACCAGCACGTCGCTCGGCGAAGATAAAATGCCCGGTTGGCCTGACTTCACCGAAGTTTGGCAGGATATGATTCAACCCTTCCGACTATTGTGGGGATTGTTCGCCGCCTGTTTTGGTCCCGCAATCGTCTGCCAATACTTTGTGTTCAACGGTTCTGCATTCGCCGAACATCTCCTCTGGCCATTGATCATCGCGGGATTTTTGTATTTGCCGATGGCGCTCCTCGGCGTAGCCATGTCCGACAGTCTCACGTCACTCAATCCGCTTTTTGTTTTGAGTTCGATTTGCAAAGTGCCAGCGCAATATATCATCGCCTGTGTTCTGCTGGTGCTCATCGTGGGATTGAAGTGGGCTATCGAAGTCGCACTCGCCCGCTTCATCCCGATCTTCTTTCTTCGTTACCTGATTTCATCGGTCTTGCTGCTCTACTTTTTCATTGTCGAGATGCGAGTCCTTGGCCTGATGTATCTCTGGAATCGCCGCAAGCTTGGCTGGATGTAAAACTCGACCAATTACGTTTCACTTCAGAAGATGTTGTCTGGCGACAGACGAATTATAGACCGGCACCCGATAACGGTCTTAAAAATCAACCTCAAGATCGCAAAACAATTTTCACGCGGAGTGGTTGGCTAAAAGAAAACGGCATTCCGAAGAATGCCGTTTTCCAGTTATGCAGGGACAGATTTATGCGCTCAAGGAAACGGTTTTTTGAAACGGAAGCGGCGTGCCGAAATGCGGCAATCCATCGTCACTCCAGCTAAATCGTTGCGCGTGCACGTGGCGATCGGTCCAACCGTTTTTCCGCTCTGACTTGGCGTGGTAAAGAATCCAATCTTCGGTCTGGCAGGGCGACTTGACGAAGGAACAATGGCCCACACCCCAGATCCGTTCGTTTTTTTGAAAAACGGGACCGCTCACTTTTTTCCACGAACGCGGGTTGAGCAATTTTCCGTCGGTGTTCACGAGCATGCCGAGGCAATAATCTTCTGTCCAACTCGCGCTCGCGGAGTAGATGAGAAAAATTTTCCCGTCGCGTTTTAAAATTTGCGGCCCTTCGCAGATCGGCATTTCGACGCGTTCCCAATTGTGTTCCGGTGCAGCGATTAAAACCCGTTCCCCGCAAATCGTGTAAGGATTCTGCATGGGCGCGATATAAATATTTTGTTGGCCATCGGTTTTTCCCGGCCAGCCCGACCAGATCATGTAAAGGCTACCATCGTCGCGCACGAGCAAGGTTCCGTCGATCGCCCAGCTGCCGGTGTCGAGCATTCCGCGGCAGTGATAGTTTCCAAACGGATCGGCGTCTTCAGATTCCAAGACCCACATGCGATGGTTTTCGTTGAGGCCATCGTCCGCAGCATAATAAATATACCATTTGTCGTTCAGAAAATGGAGTTCTGGCGCCCAGACATTTTTTGCGTTCATGCCCAGAGCAGGGGGAGTCCAAACTTTTGTCCCTACGTCCTGGCCAATATCGAAAATGGATTTGGATTTTCGAATAAAAATAGTGGTTTGGTCGCGGCTCTCGCAGAAGTAATAAAATCCTTCGTGAAAAATCATCCACGGATCGGCAGCCGGCGCGGAAATAATCGGACTGATCAACATAATTTTTTTGATTTATTGCGCTGTCTCGTTTACGGACAGCCTGTGTATTTATTTTCGTTCGGGAATTTTCAGAAACGGACAAAACACCTGTGTTTATTGGCTGCTCTGAATCACTCCTCCTTGACGAACGGGGTTTCAGCTAAAAACATGCCATGGAAACCCTTAGACTTGTCACTCGTAAATCCGGGGAAACGGCGTAGGAAGGCGGACGAGGAAAAGAAAAATTTCGCAAGGAAATTAAAATTTTCTGAGCGTTCTTCGTGGGATCGAAAATATCGGGAAGGAACTACGGTTGCGGGCGGGTTTGTGTTTCGGGATCCAGAAGTTGATCTAAAGTTTGGGGATCGATTCCAGAAATTTCCTGAGCCACTTCGCGAACAGTGCGATTGCTTTGATGTGCAGCTTTGGCAATTGAGGCTGCTTTGTCGTAGCCGATGACCGGCGCAAGCGCGGTGCACATCGCCAGACTTTGCTCCACCATCGCGCGGCATTTTTCAGCGTCGGCTTCAATTCCAGCGACACAACGATTGGCGAAGGTGCGCGCGCCATTTGCCAGCAGTTCAATGGATTGCAATAAATTGTGCGCGATCAGCGGCATCATCGTGTTCAATTCCAGATGGCCGAGCAAACCGCCGATGGCAATCGCCGCATCGTTGCCAACCACTTGCGCGCCGACCTGAATCATCATCTCGCACATCACTGGATTTACTTTTCCGGGCATGATGGAGGAGCCGGGTTGGGTCGCGGTCAATTTTAATTCGCCAATCCCAAGGCGCGGCCCGGACGCGAGATAACGGATGTCATTGGCAATTTTTATGAGGCTGACGGCCACAGTTTTGAGCGCGCCGCTGGTCTCGACACAAGCGTCGCGCGAGCCCTGTGCTTCAAAATGGTTGGGGGCTTCACGAAGAGCAAAACCGATTTCCTTCGCAATCCCCGCGATGGTTTTTCTCGCAAATTCCGGGTGAGTATTGATGCCCGTTCCGACTGCGGTGCCGCCGAGCGCGAGTTCGCACAAATTTTTCTGCGTGGAATGGATGCGCTCAATGCTGTGCTCCGTCTGACTGGCGTAACCGCTGAATTCCTGGCCAAGACGAATGGGTGTCGCATCTTGGTAATGGGTTCTGCCCACTTTAATGATGACGTGAAATTCTTTTGATTTTTGAAGGAGATAAAGATGCAACGCGCTCAATGCAGGAATTAATTTCTGCTCAATGCCGAGTAACGCGGCGAGATGAATCGCAGTGGGAATGACGTCGTTGCTCGACTGACCACGATTCACATGGTCATTAGGGTGGACCAACTTGTCGCCACGTTTTCTACCGAGCAATTCCGTTGCACGAGCGGCAATTACTTCGTTCGCGTTCATGTTCGTCGAAGTGCCCGAACCCGTTTGAAAAATATCGACGACAAATTCGGAATCGAATTTGCCATCCATCACTTCTGAAGAAGCTTGCTGAATGGTTTTTGAAATTTCAGCAGGAAGGAAGCCGAGGGTGAGATTTGTTTCTGCCGCGTGTTTTTTTATTAAGCCGAGAGCGCGAATAAAATCGCGGGAAAAGCAAAGACCACTTATGCGAAAGTTTTCAATGGCCCGTGCGGTTTGTGCTCCATAGTAGGCCTTGGTGGGAACTGACATTTGCCCCATCGAATCGGTTTCGATTCGAGAAGCTTCATTCATAAAAGTGCCGCGAGAGCGCGACGTTTTCGCCTATTTTCTACGAGCGAGATAGCCGATGAAAAGCCCCAGCGCCGCCACAGCCGCCAAAACCAAGGGAAAAGTTTTGGCCTGAGTTGTCTTGGCCAAAGAACGGCGCGAGATTTCACCTAGATCCTCATAGCTCAACTCGCCAAATTCATGCATGACACGGTGGGTTTGCATAATTTTTTTAGTCAACAATTGCGTTTTTTGTGTCGAGGTTTTTTCGTGACGAAAAAACCGATGATCGCGCCCACGCCGAGCGCGATGCCGACGGACGCGTAAATATTCGTGCGAATCGCGTCGTCGGCCACCGCTGCTGTTTCAATCACTTTATCCTGCGCTCGGAAATAACCGCCCTTGGTGGAACGCCACGCGGACGCGACGGCATTTTGCCCGGACCATACATCGCCAGCATTCCTCAATGCGCGGCGGGCTTCTGATCTAGTTTGCTCGGCGTCGCGCGCGGCTTCTTCCATTGTTTTATTTTCCATAACGTAGGCTCAGAGAATTTTCAGCTCTCTGGATTGATTATTTTCGTTTGATCAAAAACCCGAGCAAAAGCCCGGCCCCAAAGGCGATGCCTAAGGATGCATAGGGATTTGCACGGATGGCCTTGTCGGTAGCTTTCGCCCCGGCAGCCGCTTTGCTTTGTGCCGCTTGATAAGCGACTTTTGCTGTCTCCATCGCGGCTGCGCCTGCGGCCTTGGTTCGTTGCGACCATTCTCCCACCGTTTCACTGGCGATGTCTTTGGCCTCGCGTCCAAGGGTTTTTGCTTCGTTGGTTAAATCTTTTGTTCTTGATTCCATAATTTTTTGTTTTCCTTTCTATGTAAATATATTTGAAACAATGACCGTTTCCATCGGTGGCAAAGCTGTTTCTTCACTCATCGAAATTACCCGCTCCTGTGTCGTCCGATTGAGAAAAGCGTGGGTCATTCTTCTTCCTCTTCAGAGGATTTACGGCTCGTGACGAGAAGTCCGAGCGCGATCCCAATTCCAAAAGCGATGCCGATGGCGGCGTATGGTTTTTCACGGATGGCTTGGTCGGTGGCTTTTGAATATTCCACCGTCTTGTCTTGAATTTGTTGATAGGTGGCCTTGGTGGCATCCCAGGCTGCGGTTCCGGCAGCACGAGCCTTGGCCTTCAAATCCTCGGCGGTGTGTTTCATTTCGTCCAATTCGTCCTGCACAATATCTCCAGCTTCATTTCTCATAAATTTCTAAAGGTTAATGATTTTTGTTTTTGAGTTTTGATTTCCCATTTCAAAATAAAAAATGCTGAGCAATCCGCTATCGGGGAGAACTGCGACTATTTTCATAGGCGATATTCCTAACAACCTGTTCTGAATAGGATTGCCGCCGATGGGCAAACGCCCTTGATTAAATCTGTTTAAATGGATGGCGCAATTCTTGACGGTGACTTCACGTCTGCTACGGTTTCTCGACCAATCCGAAAAAAATATGAAATCACAACTCATTGTTATCATTGCCGTCAGCTTATTCACTGCGCAAGTTCACGCGGAAGAGCCCGCCGCATTAAAAACGCAAAAAGATAAATCCAGTTACAGCATCGGTTTGGAAATTGGCGCGGGCATGAAAGACCAAAAGCTTGATGTCGATCCGAACTTGGTGGTCGCAGGATTTCGCGATGGGTTCTCCGGTAAGAAAGGGCTATTGACCGCCGAGGAAGCTCGAAAAGTCATGGAAGTTTTTGAAAAAGATTTGGAAGCGCGCATGGCGAAAGAGTCAGAGCAACTCCCCGCCAAAAATAAAAAAGAGGGTGAGGCGTTCCTGGCTGAAAATAAAAAGAAGGAAGGCGTAAAAACATTACCGAGCGGCTTGCAATACAAAGTGATTCGCGAAGGAACGGGTCTCATCCCAAAACTGGACGATAAAGTTTCCACTCATTATCGCGGCACGTTGATTGACGGGACGGAATTCGACAGCTCTTACAAACGGAATGCTCCCACCAGCTTTGGGTTGCGTCAGGTCATCAAAGGTTGGCAGGAGGCATTACAATTGATGAAAGTGGGTTCCAAGTGGCAATTATTTATTCCGAGTGAGTTGGCTTACAGCAATCAAGGTGCGGGCCGCACCATCGCGCCGAACGCCACCTTGATCTTCGAACTCGAATTGCTCGCGATTGAAAAACAGTAACTGGACTTTTAGTAGAGATAGAGGACTTTCCCTGACGTGAAAATTTTTTCATCCCTTTTATTTTTTGGTGTGGTGTTTGGGTTGGTTGCGGCGGAGCCAGCAAAACCGGCGACGGAAAAAAGCGAAGAAGAGCGAACGGAGAAAAACATCGCGCGGTTGACGTCCAAGTTATTGGAACAAGTTCATTATTCCCAACAACCTTTTAACGACGAAATCTCTGGGCGTTTGTTCGATCGATATATTGATACTCTCGACGGATTGCGCCTGCATTTCCTGCAATCGGACGTGGCAGAATTTGAAGTTTATCGCAACCAGCTCGACGATTTGACTGGCAAAACCGGCGACACCACCCCGGCACATTTAATTTTTGCCCGGATGTTGGAACGCGTCCAACAGCGTGTGGCTTATGTCAATCAATTGCTCAAATCGGAGAAATTCGAATTCTCCGGCAATGATCGTTACACACCGGATCGCCGGAAAGCACTTCGCCCAAAAACGTTGGAAGAAGCGCGCCAACTTTGGCGGCAACATTTGCGCTCGGAATTTCTTCAGGAAAAACTGGCATTGACTGACACCAACAAATTGCACGCCAGCACGGGAAAGGGCGCGGCGATCAAATCACTTAAGGCGAGTGAGAGCACTCGAATTGAACCTGCGAAAAATAATTCACCCGGTAGCGTCGTGAAATCGACCAACGCCCTGACTCAAACGGAAGAAATCATTAAAAAAATTACCAAACGTTATACCAATCTCGAAAAGACGTTAAAAGAACTGACCTCGGAAGACGTTTCAGAACTTTATCTCAACGCGCTAGCCCGTGCTTACGACCCTCATTCGGATTACATGGGTGGCTCGCATTTTAAAAATTTTAACATCTCGATGACGCTTTCGTTGATCGGCATTGGAGCGGTTCTCGAGTCCGAAGATGGTTACTGCAAGATTCGCGAGCTAATGGCGGGACCCGCGATGTTGAGTAAAAAAATAAAAGTTGGCGATCGGATCGTGGCCGTGGGGCAGGGTGACAAAGAACCGGTTGATGTTGTGGACATGAAACTCAACAAGGTGGTTGAGTTGATTCGCGGGCCAAAGGGAACAGAAGTTCGCCTAGTGATTTGGCCGGCCGACGCAACTGATTTTGCGACTAGGAAAACGGTCACGCTCTTTCGTGACATCATTACGCTGGAAAATCAGGAAGCCAAAGCCAAAGTCATCGAAGTGCCGGGACAAAAGGAATCCACGCGCTTAGGCATCATTGATCTCCCCTCGTTTTATGCCAAGACCGACGGAGATAAAGCCGAGCAAAGAAGCACCACGGTGGACATTGCCAAACTCCTCAAAAAATTAAACGAGGAAAAAGTTTCCGGCGTCATTCTTGATCTGCGCCTCAATGGGGGTGGATTGCTGGAAGAGGCGGTTAATCTTACCGGTTTGTTCATCACCAACGGTCCAGTGGTTCAAGTCAAAGATCCCGGCGGAGAAATTGTTACATTATCAGACCCGGATCCTTCCGTGGCCTACAAAGGGCCGTTGATAATTTTGACGAGTCACTTTAGCGCTTCTGCTTCGGAAATTTTAGCGGGAGCGCTCCAGGATTATGGTCGGGCCATCATCGTCGGCGATTCTTCCACCTTCGGTAAAGGCACCGTGCAAAAATTGCTCAAACTCGATCCGTATCTAGATCAAAATCGATTGCATTACAGTTTTGACCCTGGTGCATTGAAACCGACCACGGCCAAGTTTTATCGTGCGGGCGGTTCATCCACGCAACTTCGCGGCGTAATTCCCGACATGAAATTGCCGGACGTGCTCGATTACATGGAAGTCGGCGAAGCTTCCATGGAAAATCCCCTTGCCTGGGACGAAGTATCTACCGCCTCCTTTCAAAAATGGAATGTGGTCAAACCGTATTTGCCCGAGTTGCAAAAACGTTCCACCCGCCGCATCGCGGGCGACAAAGATTTCGCCTACATCGCGGAGGACATTGAATTATTTAAACACAAACTGGCCGACAAAAGTATTTCGTTGAACGAACAAGCACGGCGCAAAGAAAATAAAGAAGTGACCGCACTGGATGAAGCCCGCAAGAAAGAACGGAAAGCCCGCAGACAACCTGAGCCAAAGATTTTTGAAGTGACGCTCAAAAACGCGAACGAACCGGGACTTCAGCCTTATGTTCCTAAAACCAATGATGTAGCCGGGGCCAAAAGCGACCCGCTTGACCTTGATGCCGAAGCGGATGAAAAACTTCCGGCAGTGGATGTGACTCTAGAAGAAACCAAACGAATTTTGTTGGACTATATTTCGCTGATGAAAAAAGACGGAGCCGCCTTCTCGAAAGCGAACAATTAACCAAGGGTTTCGCCGACCTGAATCGGATTTCCAGCGAGAAATTCATGGGTGCTGAGGCGGCGACCACCCTCGCGTTGCAGGTTCAGAATGCGGAGCGCATTTTCACCACACGAAACCACCATCCCGCTTTTGTCTGCCTGCAGAATTTGGCCAGGAGTGGTGGGCAACGTTTCCACGACTTCAACCTCCCATATTTTGAGCAGGCGTTTGGTCTCACCGATTTTTTGAAATGTGAATCCCCCAGGCCACGGGGTGAAGGCGCGGACTTGATTCCATAATTTGCGCGCGGGTTCGGACCAATTGAGGTTGCCGTCTTCCTTGGAAATTTTTCGCGCGTAACTGCCGCCCTCCGGTTGCTTTTTTGGAACAATTTTTCCGGCGATTAGTTCAGGAATAGTTTGCGTCAACACTTCAGCGCCGAGGATCGCGAGACGATCGTGCAATGTTTGAGAATTATCCGTCGCGTGAATGGGGGTGATCGTTTGGGAAAGAATATCGCCGGTGTCGAGGCCCGCATCCATTTGCATAATTGTCACCCCGGTTTGCGGTTCATCGTCGAGAATGGCCCACTGGATCGGCGCTGCTCCACGATACTTTGGAAGCAATGAGGTATGGACATTCAGACACCCGAACTGCGGCAAATCCAAAATAGTTTGGGGCAGGATTTGTCCATACGCGACGACGACGATCAAATCGGGTTTCAACTCGCGCAAGGTTGCAACGAAAGATTCCGCGCGGGCTTTTTCCGGTTGCAGAACTGGAAGATTTAATTTGAGCGCCAGTTGTTTAACTGCTGAAGCTTGCAATTTAAGATCGCGCCCTTTTGGTTTGTCCGGCTGAGTGACGACAGCGACAATTTGTATTTCTGGAGAATTGGTTATGGCTTGCAGGCTGGCACAAGCAAGTTCCGCTGTGCCCATGAAAATGATGCGAATTGAAGCCATGAGATCGATGAAACTCTAGCGCAGCAAACGTTTCGTTTGAGCCGGACGAGGTTGCACCGCAACTTTTCCTCCCGAAGATTTCCGTTCACCGAGCGAAGTGCCGCAGGTGCGACAAAGATATTCGTGCAATTCTCCCGAGGGCAAAATGAGTAGCAGTTTTTCGCGCACCGGTTGCGCGATGCGACATTTCGGACAATAAAGTTCGCTGGCGGTGAATGACCCGAATTGTTCCGGCATGAATTACAATTTGGCGATGATTCGCAGAATGTCACGCAGGACGTTGATGGGGGTTTGCGTGGAATCAATCGTGTGAACCAAATCTTTCCCGTAGTAGTCGAGGACCGAGTGCGTATCGCGTTCGTACGTTTCCAAACGTTCTTTGATGATCTCCAGATTGGCGTCATCGAGGCGATTTTCGCGAAGCGCTCTTTTTTGTAATCGCTTGATCAACTTGTCCATATCAGCGCAACTCAGGTTGAAAACGGCGCGGACATCGAGCGTGTCGCTCAGAATTTTTGCCTGGTTGGGATTACGCGGAATTCCGTCGAGGACCAGCGTGTCTTTGTCAGGATTGAATCGGCCAAGTTGTTGTTGGGCGCGGATGCTCTCGCGCCAGAGACGAATGGTGGGCTCATCGGGAACCAGCTGGCCCTTGCTGGAATATTGAATGAAAATTTGTCCGAGATCACTTTCGATGGTGAGATTCCGAAAGGCATCGCCGCACGCGAAATGGAAAAAATGCGGGATGGTGCCGAGAATTTTTCCCTGGGTTCCTTTGCCGGAACCAGGAGCGCCAAAAAGTAAAACAGTTCGCAACTTCATAGATTAATTCGGGGATATTGTGCGTGAGGAATTTTTCAGGCGCAAATTTTTTAAGAGTCTTTGTGATGAATGCGGACTTCCTGCACTTCGGTGAAGGGAATCATTTCGTCATGCGTGGCGTGGTCCTTGAAAACCTGGAGGTAAAGTTCCGCTTGTGTGACGCGGCTGATGCGTTTGCCAACGAAATCACCGCGCAAAGATTTAATGGCAATGACCATGTCCTTTTCCGCTTCGCCGGGAACAACTCGAAAAAAGCCAGCGAGCTTGGTTTCAAAAAAGCGGCGATTAAAACTGAATTCACCGCGAGTGAAAACGACTGCTGCTGGAAGAGTAGGGACGACAGCAGGCGCAGATTCGGCTTCGCCCATTTTGAAAACAGCCCGGGGTGCGGATTGCGATGTTCCAGTGGGGTGTGCCGTTGGACTTCCTTCGATCGGAGCAGAGGACGCTGTTGCATCGTGAACTAAAATTTCTTCAACAGGCGCTTCGGGCTCCGGCGCGTCGGAGGTCGTATCGCGCATCGGATCGGGCTTGCCGGGAATGCAGAGAAAAATAATTGGTCCGATCGCGGGAGCAATCGCAGCGATTCCGCAGACCAACATGACAGGTTGATATTTAAACGCCGCGATTTCGTAGGCGGCGTAAATGTTCGCCAAATATAAAATTAGGAAAATCACAACGAACACCGGGCTGGAAAATCCTGCGGACAAACCGATGTTACCGGTGGGTCGTTCCGCTTTTGGCGCGGGTTTGATGACGATTTCTTTTCGCTTGGCGACTTGCTCCACGTTTTCCTCAACAAACGGTTCGACAAACGCTTTGTAATTCGGCGTCTTTGCGTCCACCACCAATTGTTTCAGCGCGTCCTGCGTGAATTGTGCCCACGGCGTTCGCGAGGAAACACTTCCATCGCTCTGCCGAACGATCAGCCCAGTTTCGTTGTAGGAAATCGGTTCGCCGCTGAGAACTTGTCCGTCGTTCAACCGGTAGATACCCGCTTGAGCCGTCGAAAACAGTCCGTACAACAAACAAAAAAGAGCGAGAAAATTTCGGCTGCGCATGTCGCGGTTTGGATAACAAACGGGCGTGCGCAATGAAAGGAAAATTCCCCGCAAAAAAGGCGCGGACGCCGGAAGATTTAACTATCGCTGCCTTCCCAAAATTTCCAAAAGGTCTTCGATGGTCCAATTCGGTTTCGTATCGCAAAGATAATCAGCGGTCGCGCCGTGCTGCCAGACGGCAAATCGTATTGTTTCCAGAGTTTGTGTTCGCAGAGCCGGTTGCGCGAGCAGACCGGAAATGTAGCCCGCCAGTACATCGCCGCTGCCGCCTTGCGCGAGAAATGGATTGCCTGAACTGTTGATGAAAATATTGCCGTCATTTCGACCAACCAGCGTTTGGTGACCTTTTAAAACGACAAAACAATTTCCATAACGCACGGAAAGTTTTCGCAAAGCGGAAGGGCGGTCGGATTGCACGGCTTCATTTGAAATCGACAGCATTCGAGCCGCTTC